>CAZKMG010000005.1:0-28257 GCA_964553465.1 uncultured Bacteroidaceae bacterium | reverse complement strand
CAGCCAAAGGCGGGTTAAAGATGCTAACAAGAAGTATGGCAACAGAATGGGCAAAATATAACATTCAGGCTAATGGCATCGGACCCGGATACTTTGCCACAGCTCAAACTGCTCCGATAAGGGTAAATGGACATCCATTTAATGATTTTATTATACAACGCACTCCAGCCGGCAGATGGGGAGACCCTTCAGATCTAGCCGGAACAGCTATCTTCCTCAGCTCAAGGGCTTCTGATTTTGTTAATGGCATAGTCCTGTATGTAGATGGTGGGATTCTCGCAACCATTGGAAAACCTTCAAACGAATAAAATTAACTTTTTTAACATGAGAAAATTTCCAGTTTTTATTATAATCCTACTGGCTCTGTCGGTATATTCCTGCCAACCTTCCAGTGAATCTATCTATTTTAAATTCTCTAATACAACGGACCTTCCAAGAGTAAGTGAAGTTATTCAGATCAGCTATAATGATTATAAAGCCCTTTGTGGAGAAATCCCGTCAGGTCAACTCCCGGTTTTCATACATGGAATAGATACCTTAATTTCTCAAAATATTGATCAGAATAAAGATGGTATTCCAGAGGATATCCTTGTTGAGATTAGCCTGGATCCTAAATCATCCAGGGATGTTCAGATCATATATACAGAAACAGCAAATTTCCCGGTATTTCCTCCCAAAACTAATCTGCATTTTGCATTTAAAGATTCTCCCACACGTGAAATAGATACGGTCAGCAGAGTGCAAACAACAGATACTGAAATGACACAAAAAGTATTTCAATTGGAAGGACCGGTCTGGGAAAACGATAAAGTAGGTTTCCGAAACTATTTCGACCTGAGAAACGGGATGGATATTTTTGGTAAAAGAGTTTCCGGCATGGTACTCGATACAATCGGGCTCGGTGGAAATTATCATATTTTAAACCCTTGGGGTATGGATGTATTAAAGGTTGGGAACTCATTGGGAGCCGGGTCTATTGCGCTTGATATTGTAGGGAAACTTTATCGTGTTGGTGACAATGGACATGGAAAATTTGAGCGGGTTTATGAAGGTCCGTTAAAATCTGAATTTCGTTTTGATTTTCCTGATTGGAAGGTAGGTGAACAGATTATAGACCTGACACAATACATCAGTATCACTTCCGGAGTATATGCATTCGAAAGTGATGTATTTATTAACAGGAGTATTACATCTTTTAAATTGATAGCAGGTATTGTCAATAAACTTTCCAATGCACTCTATCATGAACAGGTTTCGCCTGGACATATGCTTATTGCAACATATGATAAACAAGCTGAAGATAGTTCCTATATGGGAATGGCTTTACTTATACCTTATTCCCAATTTATTGAATACGCGGAGGCTCCAAAAACCGGAGATGGAATTACTGAGACATATTTTGCCAGAATTAAGCTAGTTCCCGGTGAACCATCCAAATTTTATTTTTATGCAGGTTGGGAACTTTCAAATCCTGAATTTAGTGAAATGTCATCATTTATTACAATGATTAAAAGAGATGCAATTAAGATTGAAAATCCGGTACAGGTTTCAAGAACATACCCTCTTTCAAACCAAATGAGTGCTAAATAAATAAATACATCTTTAAACGAATATGTATGCAGAAATTAAATGATCTCAATACAAAGGTTGGCAAATATCGTTGGACAATATGTGCACTGGTATTTTTCGCCACAACTATCAATTATCTAGACCGGCAGGTTATTAGTTTACTCAAACCTATTCTTGAAGTCCAATTTAATTGGACGGAAACAGATTATTCGAGCATTGTAATTGCATTTCAGGTAGCCTATGCAATTGGATTATTGGGCTTTGGAAGGATAATTGATAAAATCGGAACAAAATTAGGATACGCCTTATCATTAATTGTATGGAGTTTTGCATCGATAGCCCATGCCTTGGCAAAGACAACCTTTGGATTTGGTGCTGCACGTGCAGCTCTTGGTTTAAGTGAAGCAGGTAACTTTCCTGCGGCGATTAAGACCGTTGCCGAATGGTTTCCTAAAAAAGAACGTGCGCTGGCTACAGGGATTTTTAATTCCGGGACCAATGTTGGAGCAATTTTAGCTCCTGCAGTGGTACCATGGATAGCAGTAACTTGGGGGTGGCAGGAGGCTTTCATTATAACCGGGGGAATAGGATTAATATGGTTAATTTTCTGGTTTATTTTCTACGAAATACCTGAAAAACAGCGAAGACTTTCAAAATCGGAATTCGATTATATTCATAGTGATATTGAAGATTTAAATGAGAAAAAAGAATCTGTAAGCTGGTTAAAGCTGCTAGGATTCAAACAAACATGGGCCTTTGTCATTGGTAAGTTTATGACTGATCCCATTTGGTGGTTTTTCCTTTTCTGGCTCCCGTCATTCCTGCAGAATGAATATGGAATGGTTGGCACACAGGTAAGTTTACCCATTGCTCTTGTATATACGATGACAACATTTGGAAGCATTGGAGGAGGATGGTTGTCTGGTTACCTTATTAAAAAAGGCTGGCCTGTTTTCAAAGCCCGGAAAGTCACCATGCTGGCTTTTGCTATATGCGTAATTCCCGTTATATCGGCTCAAGCCCTCGGTAAAATTAATCCCTGGATAGCAGTTATTATTATTGGTATTGCAGCATCTTCCCACCAGGCATGGTCTGCAAATATTTTTACTACAGCCTCCGATATGTTCCCCAAAAAAGCAGTTGGATCAATAGTAGGAATGGGAGGAATGGCTGGAGCTATAGGAGGGATCCTCATTGCCCGTATTGCCGGTGTATTACTTGATCATTTTAAAAATTTAGGTCATATTGAAACAGGGTATTATATTATGTTTATTATTGCAGGAATGGCATACATTATTGCTTGGCTTATTATACATATTCTTGCACCACAAATGAAGAAAGTTGATATTTAAATCTGTGCAATGTAAAGATTAGGAATATATACATTCTAAGCAGGTTTTATTTTTTAAAACGCTCTTCATCATTTTACACAATAAAATTAAATAGATATTATTAAGTTGAATTCTTTCTACTAATGTATATATTTGAATATCCCTTTAATATGCACAATTAAATTTGAAGAAAAATTGTTTAGTAAGAGGAATATTCAAATAATCCTTATTGTCAAGGGGGCAATTGTATACTTGATAAACCCTTCGGTTGCCTTAGGAATTGATTCTAAACCTGCTGAATCGTTATGTACTGATTTTATCATTCTGAATCAGATTTCAATCCCTTTTATCAGCAGTTCTTTTTGGTTGATCGGCTTATCGTTAATTCTTTTAGCTATTTCCATTTTTTTTTATAATGAATTTAGAAAATCAAGGAATGAAAATCAAATTCTTAGAAAAAAACTAAAAAGTGATGACCCTTTTTCTGATACTAATTTACTAGACAGTCTGATTGATAATCTCCCTGAATTCATTTATATCAAAGATGAAAATAGCAGATTTGTTATTGCGAATAATAACCTGGGAAGGGCCATGGGAAAAGAGTCAGGATATGACCTGGTTGGAAAAACTGATTATGACTTTTATCCTAAGCATATGGCAAATGAATACCGAAAAAATGAAATAGAAGTTATGGTAAATGACAGCCCTATACTATTTAAAACCGAAAAAGCTCTTAATGAACATGGGAAAGAAATTTATTTGAGTACTTCTAAACTTCCTTTGCATGATAAAAATGGGAAAGTAATTGGTATAGTCGGAATTGGAACAGATATAACTGAGACAGTCTTGGTCAGGGAAAAGTTAGAACAAAAAAATAAAGATCTCCATAAAATCAATGTTCTGCTTGAAGAACGACAAGATGAAATTATACAACAGCAGGAAGAATTAAAGGTTTATTCTGAAAAATTACTTGAGGAAAAAAGCCAGTTACGCACGCTGATAGATAGCATGCCGGATAGAATTTATATAAAAGACAGGAAGAGTCGCTTTTTGGCTGCAAATATCCACCTTTCACGCATTCTAAAGGCTGAATCTAGCGATTCATTAATCGGCAAAACTGATTTCGACTTTCATCCAAAGAATCTGGCTGAAGAGTTTTACAGGGATGAGCAGAAAATAATGTCTACTGGGGTACCTTTGATAAATAAAGAGGAAAAAGGTAAAGATATTGAAGGGAGAGAAGCGATTATATCCACAACAAAAGTCCCTGTTCTGGATAAATTTGGGAATATTATCGGAATTGTCGGTATCGGGAGAGAGATTTCGAAATATAAGGAGAATGAAATAAAATTAATCGAACAACAAAATCAGTTGAAGGAGATTAATGTATTGTTGGAGGAGAAACAGAAAGAAATTCAACAACAATCTGAAGAGCTTAATACACATGCAGATAATTTACTCAGCATAAATCATGAGCTTGAAAAATTATCACTTGTCGCAAGCAGCACAGATAATATTATTATTATTATGGATGCTGAAGGGAATTTCGAGTGGGTAAATCTTGGTTTTGAAAGAAGATATGGTAGTGACCTTGATCTTTATACTAAAACCAGGGGAAGAAACATCCGGCAAAACTCTTTTAATAAAAAAATTGATGAGATATTAGACGATGTTATTAGAACCAAAAAACCCAAAATATATGACAGCCAGGGATCTGATAGTCAAGGAAATAAAATTTGGCTACAAAGCACAATCTCCCCAGTTCTGGATGATAAGGGTGAGATAAAGAAATTAATTGCGATTGACAGTGATATTACATTGATTAAAGAAGCAGAGGATCAGATTAACCAACAAAAAGAAGAAATAGAAAAACAGCGTGA
Source organism: uncultured Bacteroidaceae bacterium (assembly GCA_964553465.1). Taxonomy (GTDB): domain Bacteria; phylum Bacteroidota; class Bacteroidia; order Bacteroidales; genus CAZKMG01. The sequence goes on along the minus strand of CAZKMG010000005.1, from coordinate 23,477 downwards.
TGAGCTAAAAAAATTAAATGCAACAAAGGATAAGTTTTTTTCTATTATAGCCCATGACCTTAAAAATCCCTTTCATTCGATTATTGGTTTTTCAGAATTACTCTCAAAAAACTTCGATGATTTTGAAGATGCTCGAAAAAGAGAATTTATCAACCTGATCCATGATTCCTCCAGCAGTGCATATGTATTACTTGAAAATCTTTTAAACTGGTCAAGTGCCCAAACCAACAGCATAAAATTTAAACCTGAGGTAATTAACCTTAATGAAATCATCCATCAAAATATTCAGATACTTAGCGTCAATGCACAGAATAAGTTTATTTCATTGCATCAGGATATCCCTGATGAAATTTGGCTATTCGCAGATCAAAACATGATTGATACAATAATCCGAAATCTACTGACTAATGCTATTAAATTCACACCTGAAAAAGGAAATGTGAACATTAAATGCATAATTGAGGAGAACAAAGCACGTATAAGTGTGACTGATAGCGGGATTGGAATGGATGAGGAAACTCTCTCAAAATTATTCAGGCTGGAGGAATTTTATAAAATGCCCGGGACCGCAGGTGAAACAGGCACTGGCCTTGGGCTTATTGTCTGTAAGGAATTCATTTTGCAGCATGGAAGCGATCTTTTTATCGAAAGTAATATAAATAAAGGGAGTACTTTCTCTTTCAGCCTTCCACTGCATAAAAAGAATTAAAAAGTAAATCCAGGTTGATTTATATGGCAATTTTTGTATTTTTTCCCACTCCCGCATGGGCATAAATCATTCCTGCCAATCGTTTGCCTTGGTTTCAATAGTTCATCTTTTGTAATATCTGTTTTTTTTACCCAGTTCATCACATTTCCAGGAGGTCTTTTTGCTTTAAGCTCATCGCTCATATACTGCATAAATGGATGAACATGCTTAAAAAAAATTTTATAAGACCTACATAAATAATTTAATCCATCTTGTCCATCTGGAGTTTTGGTAAACCGGTTTTTAGGACATTCACCATTGCAAGCAAAACGATACTCACACTCGAAACAGTATTTTGGAAGTTTATTCCTTTTATCCCTTCCAAATTCTAGTTGTTGCTCAGATTTCATCATTCCGCCCAAAGTATCATTCCTGATGTTTCCAAGCTTATATTCATTATATACAAAGTGATCACAACTAAATAAATCTCCGTTATGTTCCATTACGGCAGCATCTCCGCATGTTTCTGTAAAAATGCACAATCCAGGATTTTCACCGACCCAATTCGCAAGAGTTACATCAAAGATCTGAATGTAGTATCTTCCCACGTCCTGACGTACCCATTCATCAAAAATTGCACATAAAAAATGACCATACTTATCTGGATTTACAGACCAATTAGTCACATTTGCATCCTCACCATGAATCGGAGCAACTAACGTAAGGGCTCCGGGAGCAGGGTTATCAGCAAGTCTTTCTACGATAGGAATAAATTGTATAAATCCACTTCCAATCATTTTTAAAAAATGATATACTTCCAGCGGGTAATTGGAATTATAATCATTGACAACAGATAGCGTATTAAATTCCACCTTATGCTTATGCAAAAGTTCAATTGACTCCATTACTTTTGCGAATGAACCAGCATTTGAATTTGTTAGTCGGTAGCGGTCATGAATATGTTCTGGTCCATCAATGGAAATCCCTACAAGGAAGTTGTTATCTTTAAAAAATCTGCAAAACTCATCATTTATTAATGTTCCGTTAGTTTGGAAAACATTTTCTATTTTTTTCCCATTTGAATATTTCTCCTGAAGTTTTAAGGCTTTATTAAAAAATTCTAATCCCATTAACATAGGTTCTCCACCTTGCCATACAAAGTTAATCACAGGGATTTGATTGGCTTCAATATATTGTTTTGTGAAGTTTTCAAGTACCTCATCGCTAATTTTGAAATGGTTCACATCAGGGTAAAGATTCTTTTTCTCCAGGTAATAGCAATATGTGCAATTTAGGTTACAAATAGGACCTATTGGCTTCAGCATCACGTTGAAAGCAATTGGCTTTTGTCCTGGAAATAAAAGATCCATATGGGTGTTCTCATTAAGTAATGAATTTCAAAATTAAAAATAAATTGATAATAGTACCTGCTAAATCTTTTTAATTACTTTTATTTCAAAAATGATTAAAAAATCCTCTGCGTAATATTAACATAAAGATTAAGTTAGTAATTTAATGAGTTGAAATTATTTAAATAGTTATCCTATATGTATCTGATTGGTTATGACATCGGAAGTTCGTCAATAAAAGTTAGTGTTGTTGAATCTGAATCGGGAAGGTGCATATTCTCGGCATTTTCTCCAAAGCAAGAAATGGCTATAAATGCAAAACAACAGGGTTGGGCTGAACAAAATCCTGAACTATGGTGGGAAAATCTCAAGCTTGCTACTCATGACATAATGAGTCAGTCAAGGATTAAAAAAGAGGACATCAAAGCTATTGGTATTTCCTATCAGATGCATGGACTGGTAATGATCGATATTGATGGGGCTGTTTTACGTCCCTCCATAATATGGTGTGACAGCAGAGCTGTGGAGGAAGGGAATGTTGCTCTAGAAGAAATAGGAAAAGAAAAATGTTTGAGCCATCTCTTAAATTCACCAGGAAATTTCACGGCCTCAAAGCTGGCCTGGGTAAAAAAGCATGAGCCTTACATTTATGAAAAAGCATGGAAAATAATGCTTCCAGGTGATTATATCGCATATCGTATGACAGGTATAGTAAATACTACCATTTCAGGTTTATCGGAAGGAATTTTCTGGGATTTCAGGAATAACATGATTGCAAGTTTTTTATTGGAATATTTTGGTTTTGATAATTCATTAATACCTGATATTGTCCCAACATTTTCAATACAGGGTGCTCTTCTGCCCCATGTGGCAAATGAACTTGGTCTGAATTCAGGTACATTAGTTTCATACCGAGCTGGAGATCAGCCAAATAATGCATTCTCCTTAAATGTGTTAAACCCAGGAGAAATTGCGGCTACAGCTGGTACATCCGGAGTTGTTTACGGTGTCAGTGAAGAGATAAAATATGATTCCCTCTCAAGAGTAAATACTTTTGCTCATGTAAATCACACTAATAAACTAACCCGCCTTGGAGTGTTGTTATGTATTAATGGAACAGGGATTCTTTATTCATGGATTAGAAAAAACATGTTCCGCAAATTGATGGATTATGACAGTTTAAACAGTGCTGCATTTAATGTGCCAATAGGTTCTGATGGGCTTTCAATTCTGCCCTTTGGAAATGGATCAGAAAGAATGCTGGGAAACCGGGAAACTGGATGCCAGATAAATAACCTCAATTTTAATATCCATAACGAGACTCATATCATCAGGGCTGCCCAGGAAGGGATAGTATTTTCTTTTTATTATGGAATGGGAATTATGGAAAATATAGGAATACATCCTTCTGTAATCAGGGCAGGAAATACAAACATGTTTTTAAGCCCAGTTTTCAGGGATACTCTTGCCGGAATTAGCAATGCTGTAATTGAACTATATGACACTGACGGTTCACAGGGAGCAGCAAAAGGAGCTGGACTTGGGATAAAAGTTTACAATAATGCTAATGAAGCATTTGCTAATCTAAGTAAAATTAATGTAGTAGAGCCTGATTTAAAAAGAAAATCAGAATATAAACAAGCCTATGTGAAATGGCTTCATAATTTAAATAAGTATAACTAAATAATAATATTAAATATGGAATATTTAACCGGGCATAAAGAATACTTCCCAGGTATCGGGAGAATAAAATATGAAGGCAGGGAATCAAAAAATCCTCTTTCATTTAGAATTTATGATGAAAATAAAATATTTGACGGCAAAACGATGAAAGAACATTTACGCTTTGCCATGGCATATTGGCATACACTTACCGGAACGGGAGGGGATCCTTTCGGCCCCGGAACAAAAGTATTTCCCTGGGATTCTAGCAAAGATCCGGTTGAAAATGGAAAAAACAGGATGGATGCTGCATTTGAATTTACATCTAAAATGGGTATTCCCTATTATTGTTTTCATGATTTTGATCTGGTTGAGGAAGGAAAAAGTCTTGCTGAAACTGACAAACGTTTGAACATCATGATTGAATACGCTAAACAAAAACAAGCAGCAAGCGGAATAAAACTCTTATGGGGTACTTCCAACTTATTTTCACATCCAAGATATATGAATGGCGCCGCCACAAATCCTGATTTCAATGTGATCGCCAGGGCAGGTACCCAGGTTAAGAACGCTTTGGATGCAACCATTGCCCTTGGAGGTGAAAATTATGTTTTCTGGGGAGGTCGTGAAGGTTATATGAGCCTGTTAAACACCGATATGAAAAGAGAGGTAGAACATCTGGCACAATTTCTTTACATGGCAAAAGACTATGCAAGGAAAAGCGGATTCAAGGGAACCTTCCTGATTGAACCAAAACCAATGGAGCCCAGCAAACACCAATATGATTTCGATGCTGCTACTGTCATAGGTTTCCTGAATAAATATGGATTAGCCGGAGATTTTAAATTAAATATTGAAGTAAATCATGCTACCCTTGCAGGCCATACATTTCAGCATGAATTGCAGGTTGCAGCAGATGCGGGTTTATTCGGAAGTATTGATGCGAACAGGGGTGACTACCAGAATGGCTGGGATACGGATCAATTCCCAATTAACATTTATGAGCTTATTGAATCTATGCTTGTTATTATTGAAGCCGGAGGTTTCAGGACCGGCGGAATCAATTTCGATGCAAAAACCCGAAGAAATTCTACTGATCTGGAAGATCTGTTTATCGCTCATATTGCTGGGATGGATGCATTTGCCAGGGCGTTTGAAATTGCAAATGAATTATTGACAAATTCGGTACTTCCTATTATGAAAAAGCAAAGATATTCATCTTTTGACTCAGGTGATGGGGCCAGATTTGAGCGTGGAGAACTATCCTTACAAGATTTACGTGCAATTGCTGATAAAACCGGCGAGCCTCTTCAGATCAGTGGTAAGCAGGAACTTTATGAAGCCATTATCAACCAATATTTATAAGGAAATTCTACTTGTGGACGAGTACGGTGATAAAAATTATCAATCAATATGATAGGAGACTACATCCCTTCACTTTTTTTGCTGTATCAAATTATTTAAAAAATCAGTCTAACTTTCTTTTTTGTTTTACGAGCAAAGATTTAATCGGGTTAATTACCTTTTCGAGCAGACGTTTATCACTTGTAATAATTTCCGCATTGCCCTGCATGTCCTGACTAAAAGTAAGTTCAGTATTATAGTTAGTTTTTAGCCCAAAGGGTAAATCTACCAGGACAGAATATGCATTATTAGAAGTAACAAGGGATATAGTTCGAATGACCCCTTTAACCATCCCATATTCAAGATAGGGATAATTGGAAAATTTAATATTCACCTTTTGTCCAGGTTTGACTTTGCCTGAGCCAGAAACAGGGAGGCTGATCTTACCAATAATTTTACCAGGATTTTGTGGGATTATAGACATTACCAGATCACCCTCGATTACATTTTGGTTTTCACTCCATATTCTTGTAAAACTAACTATACCATCAACAGAGGACTTCAGTACATATTTTTGTGTCCAGTTTGCAATTGCAGCAAACAGGTTATCATATGCTTCAAGGGTAACTAAAGTTAACTTACCGGTTTCTTCGTTACGTTTCAAGTTCAGATCAAGAATTTCCTGTTCAAGTTTAGAGATTTGTATTTCATTGGATGCCCGGGTTATTTTTGACTGTTCATAAGCATATTGTTTTTGAAGAAGTTTTGATTTCGAAACCTCAATATCAGCTTCCGGGATTACTCCCTGTTTGAAAAGCTTAGAATCCCTCTCATATTGATTTGCAGCAAGAGTTTCTTCTTGTTTCAAAATCCAGCTTTGGTTTTGCAAACGTTTTGAATAATCTTTATACCTGTCAATTTCCTGTTGAAATGAATTTATTTTTTGGTTATGATAATCTAGTCTGAAATACTGTAATAGGTCACTGTAAAATTTAAGAAAACTGGCAAATTCAGGTTGTATTTCCCCTAATATAAGGTCATTTTTAAATTCAAAACTGCTAGTTCCATCGAGATATGATGATGAATCATGGAATGCTATAAGCTGTTGGGTTAATAGTTGGACATCACTATACACGGCAGGATTTTCAATAATGGCAAGAATTGTTCCTGCTTTGACCTGTTGGTTATCAGTTACAAAAAGTGTTGTAATTTTACCATTAGATCGTGCAATAGCATTAGAAGGTGGATTTTCAGTTGTTACCTGAATATCGGTAGAAATGATATCGGGATACTTGAACCACCAGCTACCCAGAAGGACCAATGCAAGAGCAACCATGAGCATAACCATCCCCCATCTTATAATCCAATGGGGAACCTGTCCAAGAATATCACTAACCTCTTCACTGCGCAGCTCAACAGTAGGATTCTTTTTTTCTTCCTGAGACATTCGATTTTAATTTATTTGTGCTCAAAGATAGGAAAAAACAACGTAGGATAATTGAGAGAGACCAAGTAACAAAAAAGTAAACTTCTTTATCTATTTTCGTAAATTCAAATATTACTTTCCTGATAAATCCTTCTATTAAATAAATTAAACATCAACTTTTGCGTATTTTGCATGTCTTTCAATAAACTCTCTTCTGGGAGGGACATCATCACCCATGAGCATTGAAAAGATTCTGTCTGCCTCAGCAGCACTCTCAATAGTCACCTGCCTTAGTGTACGATTAGCTGGATCCATTGTAGTATCCCAGAGTTGTTCCGGATTCATTTCACCCAGACCTTTATATCGTTGAGTATGAACACCTGAAGGATTACCCTGACCTATTTCATCAACAGCAGTCTTTCGTTCCTCTTCGGTCCAGCAGTATTTTTCTTTACTTCCTTTTTTAACAAGATAAAGAGGTGGAGTAGCAATGTACAGATATCCCCGTTTTATCAGTTCATTCATATATCGAAAGAAAAAAGTCATGATAAGGGTTGTTATATGGCTTCCGTCGACATCCGCATCCGTCATAATGATTACCTTATGATATCTAACATGAACCAGGTTAAGCTCCTTACTATCCTCTTCGGTACCTATGGAAACGCCAAGTGCAGTAAAAATATTTTTAATTTCCTCATTATCAAATATTTTATGCATCATTGCCTTTTCCACATTTAGAATTTTACCTCTCAAAGGTAAAATAGCTTGAAACTGACGGTCTCTACCCTGTTTAGCAGTGCCACCAGCAGAATCACCCTCAACCAGATAAATTTCTGTTAATGCAGGGTCTTTATCGGCACAATCGGCTAGTTTTCCGGGTAAGCCAGCACCTGAGAGAACGTTTTTTCTTTGCACTAATTCACGCGCTTTGCGGGCAGCATGTCGGGCAGTGGCAGCAAGTATTACCTTGTTTACGATAGTCCTGGCATCTTTTGGGTTTTCTTCAAGATAATTTGCTAGTTCTGTACTAACTGCCTGGTCAACTACACCCATGATATCTGAGTTGCCTAATTTAGTTTTAGTCTGACCTTCGAACTGCGGTTCTGCAACCTTTACAGAGATTATCGCAGTGAGACCCTCGCGAAAATCATCGCCGTTTATGTCAAATTTCAATTTAGCAAGCATCCCTGATTTCTCAGCATAATTCTTTAATGTCCGGGTAAGACCTCTCCTGAATCCTGCCAGATGGGTTCCTCCTTCAATTGTATTGATATTGTTGACATAAGTATGGACATTTTCGGAAAAGGATGTATTATATTGAAGAGCAATTTCAACCGGAACATTATTTTTTTCAGTATCAATATGTACAATTTTATCAATAAGTTTTTCCCTGTTAGCATCAAGAAATTTTACAAATTCTTTTAATCCTTCTTCGGAATAAAATTTCTCATATAGAAATTTACCAGGACCGTGACCATTCCCGTTCCCATTCTCTTCAATCTCGCGTTTGTCGGTAATGGTCAGGTTGATCCCTTTATTCAGAAAAGCAAGTTCTCTGAGTCTGGATGCTAAAATCTCAAAATTAAAATCAGTTGTAATAAAAATATCACTGTCCGGATAAAAGCTAATTACCGTGCCAGTTTTCTCTGTATTCCCTATTTCTTTTACATCTGTTAAAGGCTTGCCTCTCTCATAAAGTTGTTCATAAATTTTTCCGTCTCGGTAAACCGTCACGATAAGTTTACTCGAAAGCGCATTTACAACAGATACACCAACACCATGAAGTCCTCCTGAAACTTTATATGATTCCTTATTAAATTTCCCACCAGCATGAAGAATAGTCATCACGACTTCGAGCGCGGATTTTTTTTCTTTCTCATGATAATCAACTGGTATACCTCTACCATCATCTGTTATCATAATCGATCCATCTTCGGAAATAATGACATCAATATTTTTACAGTGCCCGGCCAAAGCTTCATCAATGGAATTATCAACCACTTCATATACCAGGTGATGTAGTCCTTTTATACTGATATCTCCAATATACATCGCAGGCCTTTTCCTTACTGCTTCAAGCCCTTCAAGTACCTGAATACTGCCCGCTGAATAATCATTTACTTCTGGTGCATCAACCAAATTATTCAATATCTCCTTCTCTTTTTTATCCATTATCTGCATTTTAAATACATAACCTAAATAAAAGGATATAATACTCCTTAAATTTTAACTTTTTCCGAGCCGATTTCCTGGTGATTTATTAATTTATTCGGTGAAGAAAAATTATAATAATATAGAGACTGATTGCGACAATGTAAAACAATATAAAAATTACTGATTATCAATGCCGTACAAATTGTTTCCAACTTCTCATTTCATCTCTGCAAATGTACAAAAAATAAAGGTTCCAGGATCACATTAACAAAAGAAATTAACTGGATTTTTCAACAGGAAATTAACACTTTAACCTAATGAATTACAAAGTGTTAATTAAATTTTACATAGCATAAAATAATCTCCATCAAAATTAAATACCACCTTTGCATATTTTTGCTTACAAAGCGTATGAAAATCCTCCGATAAACTGGAATCTTTGGGCAGGATATTGATTCCAGATTTGATATTTAGATGCAGTAAAATTATTTAATTTAACAAAAAATGATAAAATTTTTGTATACCTGTATTCAATCGAAAGGTTTCCATCAAGGAATCCTTTTAATTCAATAGGATTAGAAAGCACTCCAGGTGCGTATCTTTTACCTGTGTAAAATAAGTTTACATTTACTAGGATTTTTTCTTTCACATTATATCCGGCTTCTAATGATAGTTCAAACAAAGGTCGATGCCATGGTTTTTCAATAGTTTCCAGTTTATATGTATTATAATTTGCCATAAATAAAAACTGAAGGTTATCTGACTGATGCCAGGTAATCTCACCTTTAATTGTTGTTAGGGAAGCATTGTCGTATACTGGTATGAATTTATTGCGAAGGATAGTACTTGTATCATTTATAAAGAAATACATACTATCTGCCCGAAAATAGGATGCTTTTACATTATAAGTTATTTTTGAACTAAATCTTCCTTTTAATCCTGCAAAACCTACCAGGCTGTAATCCGTATTCCTCAAACGAATACCAGGTGTGAGATATGGATTTTCAACCAGTATTTTCTTATAATTATTAACTTCCCGCCATCCAGTAAGTCCCAGATACGGGATAAGAACATCTTTTACAATATTGAACTCAAACTCAGCACGGGGATAAAGGCCCAAGACACCTTGGTCAAAGCGATCAAAGGAGGTATTCAATCCAATTAAAAACCTCCATTCTGCAGTTTTCTTACAATAATAAGGATTAATATCGATGATAAGGTTTGAGGAAGTATCTATTTCACCGGAAAAACTAAAATATCTGAATCTGATATCTGCTCCAAGCATTGCATCTTTCATCTGCGAGTTAAACATTGTTTGTAAATCAAATCCATGTTCAGTGTTTTTAAACTTGTCAGAAACGATATTATAATTTAAGCCTGCATCGTAATTAAAATGAAATGAATCCGGATTGGATGAGTAATACCTTATATGAGCCCCAGCTGAATGAATTTTCTGTTTAATATTAGCTTCCTGAAGAAGTGTATCGATTGAAGGCTCATACCCATAAAATAATACTGAATTATATTCCCCTGACAAAGCAGCTTCCAAAACTGATCTATAGAACATTTTTTTAGCATATAATCTCACTTCATTATCGCTGAAATCTGAATTTGCTTTTTGTCCGTTTTCAAGCTTGACTCTTCCATTGGAAGAATGATGATTCAGATAAAGCCCCATGGCTGTTGTTTTGGACCGGAGTTCATTCACCGTTAATTCAGCAATTGGAGTATTATAGTTACCAATACCTAACGTCAGTTGACTTTTATATAGTTTTGTAAGAGGTAAACCTACCATTCTGGCAGGTTTTATAGGATTAATGCGGAATTGGGTTTCATATTTTTTAGGATAAATTTTATATTCAAATTCAGGATTTATCTTTATTGTATCGTTAAGTAATGGCAGAAGATTTATTTTGCTTGCATCCGAAAGGGTTGGCGAATATGGTTTGATAACTTTTACTTCCTTTTGAATCTCTCCTTGAGGAAATACATTTACTGTTAGAATAAAACAGCAAATAATATTTAATATTCCTGAATAGATCTTTAAATTCCTTTTATTCAATCTTTTCATAATATTGTCTATTGGATTTTGATTTCAAGTTGATCTTCAGAAGGTATAACTTCCTTAATCTTCATTTTATCGGTTATTATTTTCTTCCTTTTAATTGCTTCTTCCTTAATTCCATCATTTTCAATGTTATAATAATCAATTATGCTTTGCAGAGTTTGAACAGCTTGAAATTCATCTTGTTTAGCAACGAGAATATCCGAGAGCAGAAGGAATGATTTTCCCATCCAATATACATGTGGAGTATTCATATCAATATAATTGTATATCTCCTTTTCTGCAGCGTCCCTATCTCCCTGATTAAATAAAAGTTCAGCAACTCTATACTTTGATTCTGCACCTTCTTTGCTATTAACTTCCACTGCGACTTTCTTAAACCAACCAAGAGCAGCGTTAACATCATTCTGTTTTAAGTAAGCATTAGCAATAGTAAACATTGCCTCCCGTTTAATTTCAGTTTGAAGTTTATCCTGTAAAAGGACTTGTTGAGCAAGGTTGATTGATTTCTGGTATTCATTTAATTTCACATAGCACCTCATTAATCCAATTTCAGCTTCGGATATATTTATCTTCTTTTCCCCGGTTTCGATTAATTTGAGATACAGCTCTGCTGCTGAATTATAATCTTCCTTTGTAAATGTTATTCGAGTTGCCGCTACAAGAGCAGGTTCAGTAAACATATTGGATGGCTGCGAAATAATATATTTTAAAGATTCAAGAGCATCGTCCGTTTTTTGATTTTTCAATAAACAATCTGCACGATAATAATGTGCATTAAGAAGGTAATTTCCCTCTCTAAATCTGGCGATATAATTATTAAGGCTAACTATTGCTTTGGCACAATCACCAGTAACATAAATATTTTCAGCTGAAGTATAAACAAGAGAGTCCTGTTCGTTCATACTTAAAGTAGTTCCTGTCTTTTCAACATAAGCGAGATATTCATCAACTGCATTTTTATCCACATAAATATCCCTGACAGATTTCAATGCATTAGCTGCTTCCGGAGTGCCAGGATAATCCGAAACAACTTTTTTGTAATAACTCAGGGATTGATCGGTATTCCCCAAAGTATAATTAATCAATCCGAGTTGAATCAGAGTTTTGCTCAAGTAATTACTATTTGGATAATTATTTATGATATCATTATAACTTGTAAGTGCATCATTGAGTAAATTAATTTGTGAATATGTTTTTCCGAGCTCAAATAAAGCGTCATCAATATAAATACTGGTTGGAAAGTCGTGGATCAGTTTTTTTAAAGATTCAATTTTTTGTGCTGGCTGGTCAATAAGCCCCTGAGAAAAACCAACTTGAAACATTGCATAATCCACATCTGCTTTTGCCATTTGAATAACTCTTGTATAAAATACAATGGCTTCCTTGTATCTCGAATCAATAAATTTTATATCTCCAAGCCTGTTAAACGCGTCTGCCAGGGTAACCGCATTTTTATTTTTCTCAAGATTTGTATATTTAAAAAACCAGCTTTCAGCTTCTTTATAATTTTTTCGGGAAAACTCGACATAACCCATACTGTAATTCAGCATTATATATTCAGGAACCTTTATAAATAAAGGTTCTTCCATAAATAATTTATAATAAGTCTCTGCATGAGATATATCATTAATCCTGAAATAAGCCTCAGCAATCCAGTAATATGTCCTTACTTTTATGGTTTCGTCAAATCCTGCAAATTGTAAAGATCTGTCAAATGTTGAAATTGCATCCAAAAACCTGAGATTGGTAAAAAGTTCCAATCCTCTGAAAAAAGCAACACGCTGGTATGCTTTTTCCATATCGTGATCTTTTTCCCTAATTTTATCCAACGATTCCATCGCCATTTGGTAATTTCTTGTATTCATGTATGCCAGAACCAAATAATGATAAGCTTCATCCACTCTCGCTGAAGCAGGATAAAGGGATATATATCTGTTAAATGAACGGATTGCCTCATTAAACGGCGAATAAGAAAGCTCATATGTAACCTTGGCATAATTAAAGAGCGCATCTTCCTGTATCACCTGGTTAAAATCCATACCTGATGCCGAAGCAAAAGCGGAACGGGCTTTTCTTTTATCTCCTATATGCAGGTAACAGTCTGCCAGAAGATATAATGCACTCTGGCTTATCTCCGAATTATTATAAGATATGCTCTCAAAAAGTTTGGCAGCCTCCTGGTAATTTTTGTTCATATAATAAGCAAAGGCCAGCTGATAGCGGTCGGGAATAGATATTTGCTTAACTTCATCACGATACCGTTCCAAAAAAGGGATTGACTCCTTGTATTTTCCAAGGTTAAAATAGGATTCACCAATAATTTTCGCCATTTCTCCAGCCCTTTTATCATTAATAGAATCCATAAGAGGAGGAGCAAAATCTATTACTTTCTCATACTTCTTTTGCATAAAATAAATCTGTGCTACATAATATGGGGCTATTTCTGAAAAAGTTGCATCATTGGTTAAACGAAGAAATCCATTCAGGGCAGTCTCATAATTTTCCTGCGAATACGCAATATGGGAATAATAATATAAAGCGGGAGAAGAATACTTACTGTCAATGTCTTTTATTTCAAAAAAAGCTGTGCGTGCCTCAGCAAAATTGTTTGCTGAATAATAGCTGTATCCTTTATTGAAATAATATTCTGATATTTCGTCTCCTGTTAGCAAATACCTGTCAACTTTATTATAATAAGAAATGGTTTTGGGATAATTTTTATTCTTATAAAAATATCCAGCCAGTCTGAAATATGCTTCATTCACTAAAGGACTTTCCGGATTTTGGTTTACAAATTGGGATACAAGAAATTCTGACTCCAACTGAAAAAGTTCAACAGCGCACATTGCTGTATAAAATTGCGCTTCAGCTTTATGTGTACTTTTCTCATTACCATAGTCCACAATAGCTAAATTAAAAAGGTCCTGGGCAGCTCCATACTTTTGCATATTATAGAGCTCAAGCCCACGATTAAAATCCATATCAGAAAATGAATAAATTTTCGTTTTCTGTGCTTCTGTATGAGTGATGGATAAAATAAAAAATATAAGAAATATGGCTCTTTTGATTGACATAGTCAAAATTTTGTTGAATCTGTTAAAGATATAAATTTAAAAGCCTTCGGATTTCATTGAAAAATGTTTTAATTAACAGGAGTATGTTAATTAGTTAGAATGACCTGAGAGTAAAAAACCTAATAATAAATTCCCAGGCAGGTATTACACACTCGAGTTCAGCCATAAAAGGAATTACAACATACCGCTAAATACTAAAAATTCATAGGGTGTTAACATTTTCATTTCTTTTTTAATCTAAATTCCATCATCTTTGTAATGTCATTCATTCTTCTTCAAGAACGAATGATTCAGGTTAAAATTGCATTTATATGGCCCTTGACACGATTGTTGAATTTCATAATGCTTCTATTGCAATCAAAGATCACGTTGTCTTTTCCAATATTGAATTTTCTGTTGCTAAAGGTGAACTCGTTTATATTATTGGAAAAGTGGGAAGTGGGAAAACCAGTCTGATTAAGACGATAAACGCTGAAATTCCGTTGAAGGAAGGTAATGGAATTGTTGCCGGTTTTGTATTGGAGAACATACGGCGTAAAGAAATTCCTTTCCTGAGACGAAAACTAGGTGTAGTATTTCAGGATTTTCAATTGCTTATTGACCGTTCAGTTCATGATAATCTTGAATTTGTTCTGAAGGCAACAGGATGGAAGAATAAAAATGAGATCAACAACCGGATTGGTGAAGTACTGGAAAAAGTTAGTCTCGGATTTAAAGGCTATAAAAAACCACATCAACTTTCTGGAGGTGAACAGCAAAGGGTAGTTATCGCACGAGCTCTTTTAAATAATCCTGAAATAATCCTTGCTGACGAACCAACCGGAAACCTCGATCCTCAGACCTCTGAAGAAATACTTCAACTGCTTATTGATATAAGCAAAACCGGTCGGGCAGTACTCATCGCTACGCATAACTATAACCTGTTAAAAAAATATTCATCAAAAATTGTAAAGTGTCACAATGAAACCCTTATTGAGACCAATATTAACGATCCTGAAATTGAGTTCTTGAGCCGTTATATGAGCTGATTTTTTTACTTTTTCGATAACTGATCGATATTTCATTTAAAGATATATTGTTATTTTATCCTTAATAAATACATTTGTTTTAACAATTGTATGAGACAGAGGAGCATTTGAATATTGAACTTTTCTAATAAATAGTTATGAAAAAATTACATCCAAACATGGTTTTATTTTCTCTTCTAATCCTCACTTTTCTTTTTTCGTGTACAAATGATGGTCATCGTTCAGTAAAAATTGGGTGGAAAGCAGGTATTGCACGCGAGATTATAACTCCGGACGAAAATATGTGGATGGCAGGGTATGCCAGTCGGACTCATCCATCAGAGGGTACTTTACAGGATTTATGGGTAAAAGTAATTGTATTCGAAGATTCGACCGGACATCGAGCAGTATTGGTCACAACCGACGTGTTAGGATTTCCTAAAGAATTATCAGACCGAATCCGTGACCGGCTAAAAGCAAAATACGGTTTAGCGAGAAATCAAATTATTTTAAACAGTTCTCATACCCACACCGGACCGGTTCTGGATCATTCACTGATCGATATGTATCCTCTCAACGAGCAAGAATATAAGAAAATCGTGCTCTATTCAAAGAAACTGTAAGACAAGATTGTATTATTAGTATGAAAAGCGTATGATTCTATGTAACCGGTGCAATTATTTGCCCAGAACGGTGTAACTCGTTTCCAGGTAAACAGGAGAACAAATAATGAATCTATTCTTCATCTTCAAACCGAATTAAGGGGCCCGAATGATTTTGCGGTTCCGGTCTTAAAAATATTGAATACAAACGGAGATTTACTGGCCATTGCATTTGGCTATGCTTGTCATGCAACTGTTTTAAGTTTTTATCAATGGTCGGGAGATTATCCTGGGTTCGCTCAGCTCGAACTTGAAAAGTTGCACCCTGGAACTACTGCCTTATTTTTCCAGTGTGCAGGCGCAGATATGAATCCCCTTCCCCGCAGATCAGTTGCCCTTGCGCAACAATACGGACGGGAACTTGCAGCTGCGGTAGACCGTGTACTGAATGAGGATATGCGGAAATTAAAAAGTAATTTAACAACTGTTTATGAAGAAGTTGAATTGTCGTTAACAAATGTACCAACCAAAGAAGAACTGGTTAAAATGCAAGAAGAAGCCCCAGATTACCACAAACGCTGGGCATCACGAATGCTGGAACAATTAGAGAGAGGGGATTCATTCATAACAGTATATCCATATCCAGTTGAAATTTGGAAACTTGGTGATCAGCTAATCATAGCTTTAGGCGGTGAACTGGTTATCGACTATTCAATCCGGTTCAAGAAGATATTTGGACTGAATACCTTTGTCCTGGGGTATTCTAACGATGTGATGTCATATATCCCATCGGCCCGGGTACTAAGTGAAGGAGGCTATGAAGTCGTATCCTCGCAGGCGGCCTATGGATTACCATCGACATGGGACTCAAATATTGAAACCTTGATCCTTAATGAGGTCTTGAAATTAGCTGAGCAAGCAGGAGTGCCTCTAACCGAATCACTTTCAAAGGTGGAATAAAATACCACCCGACTATTATCAAATTTTGAAATAATGAAAGATTTCAGGAAACTTCCCTTTAGCCCAATAATGAATCATAAGATATAATAAAACATTTAACTAATAAGGAGCGAAAAATGAATTATTCAATACTAAAACATGCGGGTCAGCTACATCCAGCTAAATTAGTTCTGGTTGTCTGTCTTTTTGCATCTTGTGAAACGCAGCACACACCTGCACCTCAGCCATTAGTAGCAAAACATTATTATTCCGGATTTGATAAGGCACACGACACTTATAATGCAATTTCAGCAGCGAGTGACGGAAAAATCTATTATGTGCTCTCATCAGCATCTATCGATAAAGGTGGACAAGTTTTTTCCTTTGATCCTAAGACAGATAAAATTAAATTCCTTGGAGATTTGACCGATATCTGTGGTGAAAAGGGAGAAAAAGCTATTGCACAAGGTAAAAGTCATGTTGATTTTTATGAAAGAAACGGTAAATTATATTTTGCCTCACATGTTGGATATTATGAAATGATTGACGGCATGGAACGCCTGCCTGTAAATCCTCCAGATGGTTTTAAACTCTATAAGGGTGGACATATCCTATCCTTCGATCTTATCACCGGGAAATTTGAAGATTTAGCAGTTGCCCCTGACGGAGAAGGAATTATAACTATGACTATGGACAAAGAAAGAGGCAAAATCTATGGTATTACATGGCCAAAAGGATACTTTATTCACTATGATATCGCCTCGAATATATTGAGAAATTTAGGACAGATTTCGGCGAATGGAGAAGCTGGTATTCCAGGAAAAGATTTTCGAGTTCTTTGTCGCTCTATGTTTGTTGATCCAAAAGACGGATCAGTATATTACTCTACTGCTGAGGGAGATATATATAATTTTAATCCTGATTCAGCATCCATTCATAAATTAGAAGGAGTTAATTTAAGGCTTGACTATTTTGGAAAATATGATCCCACCTATCCTGGAAGTATGGCATACAATTGGCGAAGCATTACCTGGGTTCCTTCTGAAGAAGCTGCGTATGGGGTACATGGAAATTCGGGCTATTTATTCCGGTTCGATCCCCGTAAACGAGTCATTGAGATTGTTGATCGTATTACTTCGGAGCCATCGAAGAAAAGTGGGATGTTTGATCAATTTAGTTATGGTTATCTAGGATTTGAGCTGGGCCCAGATGGAAAAACCTTGTATTACCTTACAGGTGGCCCTATTTTTATCAATGGGCAAAGGGTACAAGGTGTAGAAGAAATTGCTATGGGTGCCGCAAGGGGACTTGAGAATCTTCATCTGATAACTTATAATATTCCCAATAAGATATATATTGATCATGGACCCATATTTTATTCGGATGGCACAAGACCAACTTATGTAAATTCAATTGCTGTCGGACCTGACAGCAACGTATATACTCTTGCCAGGTTTGAAAATAACAAAGAAATAATTGAAGATTTAGTTCAAATTCCTGACCCATTTCCAAAAAAGTAAAGTGTGGAATTCGGTTGATTAATTATTATAAAAAAGGGAATTTCCTAATTAAAAGTATCAATTAAGAATTCCCCTTTTGTCTTTCCAATTCAAACAAATATATGGATATTAATCAGAGGAGTTTATCCCCTTGCATTAATTTTATCAGAGTTATTATGAATTTTTTCAATAGCGTTTGCAATATCATCCATATCTGATTTAGTACCTAGGAGCAAGTTCTGCATCAGCCAAACTGCCTCTTCGCATAATACATCATTCTCAGGGCAATTATTTTGTTCTGCATATTTATCAAAATCCAGCATTTCCTTCGAATACATCTTTTGATAATTCTTCGATTGAAAAGCGTTATTTAAGTATGGCTGTTTATTTAAAAATGGAGCATATCCGCTTAAATTAGGGATCCCCTCTGCATTAAGTGCTTTGAGAAATTTCGATCTCGATAAACCATGGAATTCTTCTTTTTTATAACGAAAAGCAAACATATGAAAAGCGGCTCTTGTCACATTATCATAAAGTTTATATGGAACAATTCCCGGTATGTTTTTGATTTTGGATTTCAGGTATTCGGCATTTATATTCCTTGTAGTGGTCTGCTCCTCTAACCTGCCCAGTTGAGCAAGTCCGATAGCGGCCTGGTATTCCGTCAACCTCATTTTCGTACCCAGCATAACTGCTCCGGAACCTACAGCACCAATAACAGCTCCATACGGAAATCCCATATTATGGAAAGAATAACATCTATCAATAAATTTATCATCATCGCTTACAATAGCACCTCCTTCGCCCAAAGGTAAATGTTTCGAATTTTGAAAGCTAAAACAGCCGGCATTTCCGAAGGTGCCCATTTTTTTGTGATTAATTTCTGCTAACCAGGCCTGACAAGCATCTTCCACTACAATAAGATCATGTTTTTTGGCAATCAACATGATTCTTTCCATATCAGCAGGCATACCTAAAATATGCACAGGCATAATGGCCCTGGTACGAGAGGTAATTTTCGCTTCAATTTTATCCGGATCTATTTGATATGTTTCCGGATCAATATCCACAAATATCGGCATTGCGCCAGCTATCAGTACAGCCTGAATACTTGAAATCCAGGTATAAGGAGTAACAATTACTTCATCCCCGCCGCCGATATTAAATTGAATTAAAGAAGCAATCAAAGCATTTGTCCCATTTACTACAGCTAAACAGCGTTTCGCACCAATGGTTTCTGCCCATTTTTTCTCAAATTCAGTCACTACACGTGCACGTGACCATACACCACTCCGCAGAACTTTAAGAACCTGTTCCTCATCAGTTGCTGGATTCCACATTGGCCATACCGGCCAGACTTTGGTCCGTACGGGTTGACCACCAAGGAGAGCAGGGATCCCGGAATCTTTTGAGAAACTACCATGAACGTTTGACATCACTCCCGTAGCAAGCACTGCGCCAAGACCTGCCAATGAATTTTGTTTTACAAATTCACGTCTAGAATAACTCTTTTTCCAAATTTTCATAATGCATTAAATATTTGTAGATAAAAACTGGCAAGTTTTACCAGTTCGTTGAGGATAAACATACTTACTTCTTTTACAAAAGTAATATATTATTTATAAGCTGCAATTGTTTAACAAATCAGAATATCGGTTTTCATTATCGATTTTATTTCATGAATATTAAGGAATTTATTTAAAAGAAAGCGATAGGATTGAACTTGAATATTATATTAAAGTGAAAATTCCTGCGATAGTGCCAGAGAAATTCATCTATCATCTTAATTAAACAGGAGACCAATTACTTTCGTATAAACAGTCTATACGGAAAAGATAACCTGTTTATCATAATTTTTGAATATTCTACTGATGTTGCTCCAAAACCGCTGAAAAAACGGGCGATTCCTTTCAAGTTGGATCCTTCAAAATCCAGAATTATCGGTTTACCTGAATTTTTTCCAATAATGTAATCTACAATTGCGAACATTGCACTTTCTCTCTTTCCTTTTTCAGTTGAAACCGGGATGAGAAAATATATTCGTCCGCTATGAAATATTAAAAAGACCGAGGCACAAAGTTCATTATTCAAATAACCACCTACCAACCAACCAAATTGTTGCTGTATTAAATTGTCAATGAAGCTTTTCATCCATTTGTAATGATCAGGGTCCTTGTAAACATTAGAGTTTTTCCTTACCAACCTGATGTGATCCTCAACGGAAATATTCTCTTTTATAATAATTTTTCGATTTGCTTTTCTTATATTCCTTCGAGTATTTTCGGAATATCCTTTTATTATTTCCTCCTGTACCTTAAACAGATTAAGTTCAAAATTCGTCCCTCTTTCAGTTACACATTGTGATTCATCCGGATAATTTGAATAATTCAGATGAATATCAATAAACCTGTAATACTCAGGAATCGCGTTCAAGAAATTACGAATTTTTTCCTGGTCACACTTATTATTTGAAAAGATGCCGAGTTGTTGAGTATATACCGGCTGGATAATATATTTGATCCCATATTTTTTTTTTACCGGAAGAGGCATAACCGCAGAATAATCATCTTCAATAATCCCACACCATCCCGGAGTTACCAGATCCAAATACCAGGAATAACCGTATACCAGGTTTGCATTAGATTCAGAAACACAATGATCCCATTGGTCCCGGTTAATTTTTTCTGATTCAATATAATGAATCATTAAATTTTATTTTTTAAATAGTAAATCATATCCATATAGACATTTTTCCATCCTTTCCACTCACCGGAATCACTTATAGAATCATTATGCCATAGTGAAATGAATATCCCACCTGTATGAGCAATAGAGTCAAGAAGAGTAACTATTTTTTGATGAGATTGTTCCTGATTCAGTTTCATATAATTTTTTAGTGTACGATCCATTACAACAAATGGCCAGATTCTCAACCCGGTTCTTTCCTCTTTTTCCAAATCGTAAAAGTTGAACACATTGGCTGTCCCGGCCCGAAATCCGGTATGGTCAGAGAATCCCATGGTAAAATCATTTTCTATTCCTGATTCTATAAGGTTTCTGTATGTTTCCGGGAATCTGAGCAATAAAAAATGTTGCCTTGAGAAAATTACAGGGCCTGAAATGAGTGAAGAAAGCTTCTTAATTTCCAGCTTAAGCAGCCCACTATTCCTAAAAGACCTATATGAAGGGTGAAGACCAGTTTTAAAAACGCTTGAAATATCCTTTACAAGACCCTGCCAGTTTTTATTCGTTGGATCGATATTCCGATCAAATCCCCCTGGTTTACCAGCAAGAAAGAAAAAGATTAACTTATCAGGGTCACCAGAATGGATTTCCTTTAAAAAATCAAATGTATAAAATGGGTCATTCTCCTTCCCCTGTAAGATCCTTATCCTTTTAAAAAAATCTTTAGACGTAAAAAAAGATTTCAAAATAGATAGCGAGGTGTTAATGAAATTCCTATTTAAAAAAGCCCATGCTGTATCCACATCGATTGAACTGATCCAATCAAATTTTTTAGATGGGAGGGTTAATCCTGGATATTTTTTAGTAAGGACCTCTCCAAGTTTTTGTATCCATTGATCAACGACAGGAACCTCAAGAAAATTATTTCTGAAAGCAAGTGAACTGGAAGCCTGGAACCGACCATGGATATCCGTTGGAAATTGAAGATACTCCTCATACCGGCTAATCATATAAAAAGCAGCTGAGAAAATATCAAAATTTATATCTTCCGAGTGACTGGTAATAAAAAAGGCAGGTATGGATTGCCATGAACCAATCCCGATGATCTGCTTACTGACACCTTTCTCACTAAGTAATCCAGTAGGAATTATTTTAATTGCTGCAATTATCTCCTCCCTTGAGTAATTTATCTTTGGACCAACAAATGAACTGAATTCATGAAGAGAGGATGTTAATTTGAAAGTAAGGCCAAGAATTTCTTCAAATATAAAGCAGGCAATATACTCCAGGCGAGCAGAATAAAAAGTCGAATAAATAAGGATTTGCGTTTTCATTCTCAAATATCCAGTTTAACCAGTGTAATTCCACTTCCTCCTCTTTCAATATGTTCGTCTCCAAACCATTGTACCACATTATTTACTTTTAGCTGCTGACGGATCAATTCCCGCAGTATGCCATTTCCTTTTCCATGTAATATTCTCAGGTCACGTACCTGGACCATGATGGCTTCATCTATAAAATCCATGAGCATTTGAATAGCTTCATCCGCACGTTTTCCTCTAAGATCAATATCTCCCCTGAAATTAAGTCTCCTTGTGCTGACATTCCAATCCCCGAGATTTATTCTTGTATTGCGTGAACCAGATAATTCCCTGTACCTGTCCCTTGATATTTTTTCAACCTGGTCAAAACTCACCCTGGTTTGCATGTTTCCAAAAGCAATAGTATATTTTCCTTTATTACTTTCGATTACCTCACCGGGAGTCTCCTGTCCCTTCATCACTACAAAATCCCCTAAACGGATCACAGAATCTGGTTTTTCATCCTGTTTGGTTGGGTTCTTTCTTAAAGGGACACGTTTCGATTCATTTATCTTTTCCTTGTTTCTAAGATCTTCAAGTTTCCTTTTAAGTTCATCTTGCTTTGTTTCCTCAATCTTGGCGACTGCTTTCTTAAAATCTTCAAGCTTCTGCCTCGCTATGCGGGTTTTCTCTTTCTCTGCTTCTGCTTCTTTTATCTCCCTTATAGTATTTTCTATCTGCTTATTAGCGGTTGAAAGAATATCTTCAGCTCTTTGTTTTGCTTCACTCAAAATTTTTTTTCTAAGATTATCTGTATCAGTAAGCTCTAAATTATATCTTTCAATCAGCTCAGAAAGTTGTTTTTCAGATATTCTGATTTTCTGACGTTTTGTCTCCCAGTATTTTTTATCCCTGAGTATATCCCGAAGGTGTTTGTCAAAATCAATATGATCTTGTCCTGCACTGTCTCGTGCTTTAATAAGTATTTCTTCTGGTAATCCAATTTTTCTTGCAATTTCAAAGGCAAAGGAACTTCCGGGACGACCAATAGACAATTTGAAAACCGGTAGGATCTTTTGAATATCGAAAAGCATAGCGCCATTTACGATCCCATCAGTCGAAGCAGCAAAGTGTTTAAGATTGGTATAATGAGTAGTTATCACTCCATAGCAGCCAAGCTGATTGATACGGTCCAGAACAGCCTCAGCTATGGCTCCACCGATAATAGGTTCGGTGCCTGATCCAAATTCATCAATAAGAGCAAGCGTCTTATTGGTTGCATTCCTGAGCAGGAATTTCATATTTAAAAGATGCGAACTATATGTACTCAGATCATTATCAATAGATTGCTCATCACCAATATCAATAAAGAAGTTATTAAATAAACCAAACTTAGAGCCTTCTTTAACTGGAACAAGAAATCCACATTGAAGCATATATTGCAGCAATCCAACAGTTTGAAGGCAAACTGACTTTCCGCCTGCATTTGGTCCTGAAATAACAAGGATGCGATTCTTCTGGTTAAGTTCAATATCCAATGGTACAACTTCATTCTCTTTACCGGATTCACGAAAAGCAAGTAGTAAGATAGGATGACATGCGTTCAGCCATAAAATTTCAGGCTGATCTGAAAGTTGCGGAAGAATTGCATGAATTGAAAGGGCTAATATGGCCCTTGC
>CAZKMG010000004.1:0-28263 GCA_964553465.1 uncultured Bacteroidaceae bacterium | reverse complement strand
ACTGATAGTTATAAACTATAACTGTTAATAAATTATGGAAAAGTAATAATTGGGAATATGCTATTATATGGTTAATTATATTAAAATTATCTGGTCAACCTTAATCCAGTTAATGTTCAGAAATCAAGAAACAAACTTTTGACAAAACGCAAGAAATATCATACATTTGAATGAATAATATCAATTCGTAAAATGATCAACATGAAATGCTTTACGAAATTAATTAGAGAAATAATAATTATCACATTTGTTAATGTGTTCATTATTACATCATCAATGGCCCAAATCCCTCAAAGCTTTAATTACCAGGCTGTTATACGTAATGCTGCGAGTGAAGTAATTGCCAATAAATTAGTGGGAATGCGAATAACCATTTTACAAAACAGTGTATCTGTTTGTGTAGAAGAATTTCATCCTACTTCCAATGCTTTTGGATTAGTAACATTGGCGATAGGTAGCGTTAATACTACAGCTTTTGCAGCCATTGATTGGTCCACTGGTACTTTTTCTGTAAAAGTAGAACTTGATCCTGACGGGGGGACAAGTTACACTGAAATGGGGACAAGCCCCTTGCTGAGTGTTCCATTTGCATTACATGCGAAAACAGCTGGAAATGAATTTTCAGGGAATTATTCCGATTTAATTGGGAAGCCTGATTTAAGCAGTTATTTAACTACCGAAGTTGATGGAGATCCCACTAACGAAATTGAAATGCCACTCGATGCTGTAGCAGGAGATATGAGCTATTTTAATGGTACTGCATGGGTAAGAATAGAAAAACCTACAGATGAAAATTATAGATATAGTTTGGAATGGGACTTTAACAATAACAAGCCTTACTGGAAGGTTAATTTACCTTTGGTTATTTATAATGGAACAACACTCTATGTTCACCCTACCGATAACAGTAATGGTATACGTTGGTACAATGGCACTTATACTGTGACAAATGCAAGAAGTACTACTGACGGAGAAACAAATACGGCAATTATTGTAGCCAACCAGGGACCCGGTAGTTATGCTGCACAATTATGTGCTGACCTTGTGTCTTTTGGTTTCGATGACTGGTATTTACCTGCTAAAGATGAGTTAAATGCCATTTACCAGGACAAAAATGCCATAAGAGAATTCGTCCCTGCCTACTATTGGAGTTCCACTGAATACAGTAACACTGATGCCTGGGGACAGGATTTCAATAACGGCAGTCAGGTCAGCTATGGCAAATATCCTACAAGCAGATGTGTCTGTGTGAGGAAATAAGTTGATTTGTCCTTGCCTGATGGGTGTTTATCTTCTATTAACATTAATTTTTTCATTAAACCAGAAATCCTTATAAAATTCTTAGTAATTTATTTTATTAGTTGGAACTTTCGAGAAATGTTAAAAATATATGCAATATTTTTTAATGAATTATACTATTTAAAAATAAACTAGTGGATATATGTCGGATAAGGATAAACTGACAAAAACAAGATTGACGAATATTCATTACAAGGTGGCTTTATGCCACCTTTTTGCTGGCTTCCTTTTAAACAGAATAATATTGAAATCCAATCTCCCCCGGATAAAAATTACTGCTTTTATGCTTTCCTCGAAGAATTTTTATTGTATTGAAAAATGAAATTTTCTAATCAATTACAATAAATCTAAATATAAAATTTATTGTTAAGTAATTACTTATTAATCTTTAAGATAATAATTTGTATAATGTTTATAAGGGCTTGTATTTATACTTACATCGTTATAAATAACATTTACATTATTAATCTTGTTTGTTTGAAGGATATTTACAACTTCAGAGAATATATCTTTACGTGTATAATTTATTCGTGTGATTAGAAGTATTTGTGCAGCATATTTTATCATTAGCGTAGCATCAGCAACTAATCCGAGCGGAGCTGTATCAATTAAAATATATTCATATTCCTTTCTAAGGTAACTAATCAGTTCGTCAAATATATCTGATTCGATCATTTCTGAAGGATTTGGTAAAATAGGTCCAGCTGGGATGAAGTAGAGATTATCAATAAATGTTTTACGAATGATTTCATTAGATGAGGAATCTTTTAATATGTAGTTAGACAAACCCACAGTGTTTTCCTCCTTGAATTTAAGATGAAGAGTCGGTTTTCGCAAATCACAATCAATAATAATTGTTTTATACCCAACAGCTGCAATAGATGCTGCCATGTTAAAAGATATGAAACTTTTTCCATCCCGGGGTTGGGAGGAGGTGATAAGTATTACTTTAGAATGTTCTGATTTAAGCTTATTAAATAAATTACTTCTCAAATATCTGAAGGATTCAGAAATTGCTGATTTTGGAGAATTAATAACCACCGCTTCACTTTTCTGATTATTATGATAAATATTTCCAAGGATAGATCCGTTAAGCAAGAATTCCATATCATGTATGCTGGTAATCTTTTCATTAAAGAAATCTTTGATGAAAATGTAGATAGTTGGTATCATTAATCCCAGGAATAATGACAGCAAATAATTAAGCCCTTTCTTGGGTGATTTTGTTTCTGAAGTGATTTTCCGTGCTGGTTCTAAAATCTCATAATCTGGATAATTTGAAGCCAATGTGATTGCAGCTTCTGATCTTTTCTGAAGTAAAAAAGTATATATTACATCATTTAGATTGAATTTCCTCTGTATCCCTACCATGTTAAGTTCAGTTTTTGGTAGTTTTGAGATCTCTCTAGAGAGTTTGTTGGATCTGTAATTAAGCTCATTAAGAGAAAGACTAAGGGTATTAAGGTTATTTGTGACATGTTCAAGAATAGTTTGTTTCTGAAGTGTAATTTTGTTTTCAATCTGCCCCAGAAAAAGGTTTTTTTCATTACTATTGCTTAAAATGCCTGATCTTTGAGAATTTAATGCGAGCAGATCAGTAATAAGCTGGTTCATTATAGGATCCGTTACATTCATGGAAGAGGGAGGAACAACTCCAGACATATCTTTATTCGTCTTTAAATAGTTAATTACATAATTATAATAACGTTCCTGAATCTCAAGATTGGCACGGTCAGTTTCTATTTGTGTCATTTGTTCATACAGACGCTGACCTTGAAAACTGAGGTCCATTACCTGGTTGTCTGATCTGTAATTTCTTAACTTAGATTCTGATAGTACAAGAGAATCTGAGATTTGAGATATTTGAGAGTCAATAAAATTTATTGTACTAACAGCAATTTTATTCTTTTTAGCAAGGTTTGACTCAACGAAAGAGTTAAGGTAATTATTTAAAAAGTCAATAATTTTATCAATGTTTTGACCTCTGAATTCAACACTTATGATCGAGGCCAATACAGATACAGGTTTTACCTTCAATCCTGACAGGTACATCTTTGCTAGATAGTCAAGATGCTGAAATGTGAAGTAATAATGATCTTGGGATTCGAATTGAGTGGGAAGATATTCTTTACTTAAAGAAACAGAAAACTTAAAGTATTTATTACTGACAGTTTCATTAAACCTGCAAATCGTATCAATATTTAAATCGTTATTTTCACCAACAATCAGATTATCAACATAATTATATAATATTACATTCTTTTGGGACGATGTTAACCTGAAAGTTGAATCGTTAAGGATATCGAAATAAAATTTTGTATTGATAGGTTGAATGTGTGATTTGTCAATGTTAACCGTGAAGGGTGAATTAGGGTATAATTCTGTGGTTTGTTTGAATAGATTATCTTTTTCAACGAAATACCCAACTTCAAAATTCAGGTTTCTTAGTGTAGAATAAACCAGGCCAAATGATTTAAGATTATTTACTTCATCTTCAACATCTTTATTTTTTTGAAAAGACTCAATCCCGACTAATAAATTATTGGAACTAAGTAAAGCGGAAGGATTGGTTTGTACAGGACTAATAGTCGCACTAACCTCATATACTTTATTAGCATATTTATTACTTAAAAAGGCTATTATTGTAAATAAAGCAATGCATGCAATATAAAAATACTTCAGTCTAACCGCCTTTACAATAAAATTCTTAATAAGCACGGTAGAGGGATCGGGGTCATTTTTTTTTATCATAAAAATAATTTGTTAACTAAGGATTAACACCAGCAAAAAATAATACTGCAATCAAGGTTGTAATGGATGTTAGGATTGAGGAATATGTCATATTCTGATAACTATTAGAAATAGGTTTCATTGGCTCAACCACTAAAACATCATTAGGCAAGATATAATAATAATCTTTACTTGCAATTTTAGAATCTGAAAGGTTTAATCTATAGTGCATTATTTTATCTCCTTCCTGCCTGATAAGAATAATATTTTTTCGATTACCATATCTGGTAAGCCCTCTGCCTAAGGCCAAAGCTTCATAAATATTGAGCTTATCCTGGGTAAAAGGGAACACTCCCTGCTGCACTACCTCGCCCATTATAGTAACCTGGTTATCAACATATTTAACAATGATGGATGTATTGGAAACATAATCGTTCAATGCATTCTGAATTTTAACACTTGCTTCCGAAGTTGTAAGAGATCCAACCTTTATTTTACCAACAAATGGGAATGTGATATCACCACTTTCATCAACAGTATAACTAATCATATTTGAAGTAGTATTAAACCTGACTTGATCAGAACTATTAAATATCTGGTTTGTCTTTTCATCAATACTTATTACTCTGATATATAAATTATCGAATGGCATAATCAATTTTTGCGTTCTGGGATTAACAACAGGTTCTTCAAGTTCATTAATATCATTGAAGAAGACTAATTTCTTAGTAGGAACACAGGAGGCTGAAAAAAACAATACAAAGATAACGATAGTCTTTAGGAAGTAGATTTTAATTTCCTTTTTCATTGATTCTGAGTATAATGATTTTTAATTCGGGGCATTTGAAAAACAGTTTTTACGGCAAAAAGCAAAATTACAAAATCCTGACATGCTTACAAATTATATAGGTAGGTAAAATCAACTTTAAGGTATTCTTTTTTGGAAATTGGTACTTTCTTATATAATCTGTCCAACACATGATTTGATTCTAAAGTATTATATACTGGAATTAAAAAAACTTCCACTGAGTTATCAGGCCATTTTATCTAAGAAGGAAAGTTATATTGTCTTGAAACGTAGGACCTTTGTTTAATATTATAATAACTTACAATATTTAAAAAGGCGCATAAAAAAATGAAGTTAGTTCATATGCTAAACTTATTATTACATATCGGTGAAAGGTTTAAAATATTGGATAAATAATAGGATTTTGTTATTGCTTTTTAAATTTGATTCAAAAAATAACCTATAAAATAATCGATTACGGGATTTGACTTACTAAATATATTTATTATATTTGTATATAATTAATTATTAGAATGTTACAGCTTTTTAACAAAATAAATAGACTCCTGTAATTGAAAAGTATTTTTTCCAAGGCTTCACCGGTAATAATTAAATTAATTTATAGCAATTAAATAAAGATGTTTTATTAATTTTATTCACAAGTTCAAGTATAGAAATATTGATTAATTAAATAGATTAGATATGAAACTTGCCTTAAAGATTATTATCATAATTTGTATTCTTGGAGGTGGGGTAGGATTACAGGCACAGAAAGTAGTTGCAACTAGTGGAAATGATTACAAGAATACTTCAGGTTCTATTTCATATACTATTGGAGAACCTATGATTTCAACATATGTCGGAATTAATAATATATTAACCCAGGGATTCCATCAAACCAACCTGACAGTAGCAACTCTGAATGAATTACCGACTTTAAATTATAAAATTTTGGCTTTCCCAAACCCTACGACCGAAATGGTTAATCTAAAAGTAGAAAATGACAATATTGAAAGGATGCAATACCAGCTTTACGACATGAATGGAAAGTTGCTGTATAAAAAACAACTAACAGAAAATGAAACAGAGATTTCCTTTGCTAATTTATCCAATTCCACATATTTTATTAAGGTTTTTGAAGGCAATAAAGAAGTAATAACATTTAAAATAATAAAATATTAATAAAATATGCTATAATGCGAAAAAAGTCGGGAACATCGGATTTATATATTTGATAGCCACAAAATAATAGGTTAATAATTAAATACAATATCTCTGTAACTCAATAATTCAATTTATTCTTTTTACTTGCACCACAGTTTATTCAGGATTCTGCATCAGGAAAATTATTATTGCATTGTTCAAGGAATTCGATCGTATTGACCATAAATTAATACTTAAAAGTTGATTAATTAAATTATTAAGCACTTCAATTATACTCTCACTTTTTTTTATCTCGCCGAATTCTTTCAAGGATCTCCTCTTAATAATATATTTGCTGGCCCGGTATTTTAATAGGTTCTGTTCTTTTTATAGGATGATAATTTTGGATTTCCTGAAATTTTAAATATTATTTATTCAATAATAATTCAATCATCCTTAATAGATATCAGAAATTATTTCAAAGTTATATCAATGTTAGAAAAAGATAATTTGACTTGAATTACATGCAGGAAAATCTTTATATTTATAAATATTAATTTAGGTAGGATTTGTAACTTGTTTTGGTTACTATAATTTACTTAAAAATAAAAATGTCTGTTCCTAAAATAATTTTTCTTATTTCTTTATTTGCTTTTTCTCTTTTAACTATTGAAGGGCAACAAACACCTCTAAATCCTATATCATACAGGATTTTTAGTCCTTTTATACTCAACCCTGCGATTGCTGGTAGCAAGGACTATTCTTCTATAAATGCAATAGTAGCTATTCAACAAGAGATCAAATCCCAAATGATCACTATTGAAACCAGGTTATCAAAAACGGTTTCTGGGTATTTCACATCCAGGGATTACAAAGAATTCCGCAATATTGGAATAGGTGGGTCAGTCTTCAATGATTTGAATGGTATTTCCAGGAATATTGGAGCTAGTGCTGCGTTCGCCTACCATATACCATTAAATGAGAAAAATCTTTCGTTTCTATCTTTTGGAACTTCTATAAAAGGAATATATAATACTCTTGATTATGAAAATACAGGGGATTCTATAATTACCCAAACGTCAAAAGAAACTTTCTTCCCTAATCTGGATTTTGGTGTATATTATTATGGCACAAACTTTTTTGCAGGCCTTTCATCAACCAATCTCATGGGTAATCCAGAAGAACCTGACAGTCTTGGTATGTTTGAAATACCAGTTTCACGTCAATATTTTTTCATCACCGGTTATAAATTTCTTCTGCTCCGATCTTTGAATATTGTGCTTGAGCCTTCGATAATTGTCAATGTCGGCGACACAATACCTCAAAGAATTACGGATAATATTCATCCTGTTGTAAAACTCTACCTCATGGATTTTTGTTTTGGGACTTATTTTAGTGATAAAAGTAAAACTTCGTTCTTTTTTCAATACAGGTATCCCAGATTCTATATAGGTGCTTATTTCCAAATACCCAATAAGTCAGCATATTACTTAAAAGAGCCTATTATCGAAATAACCGCTGGTATTAATATCTCACGGAATAAATTAAGGATTGTAGACAGTAGTCATTGGTAAAATTGTTTATTTCATGAATAGAATGAATAAACTTTATAAACTAGTATTATTCTCTTTTTTGATCATTGGATCACTGGGTTTAACTGTACCTCAAAAGAACAATGGGAGTTATTTTCATTTGATTACTGAATTGGGAGTGAAATCAGATAGTTCAATCAACCTTTCACCTATACATATCGATTCATTTGACCTGGACATTTTTTCTCCTTCTTCTGGTGTTCAGTTTTACAGAGATGGAATAGTTTTTCTTTCCCCGACCAAAATTGAACAAAAAATGGTGCCTTATCATCTTTCTTTCGGTGATGTGGAAGCATATTATGCTATACTTGAAGATACATTGTCAGCACAACATAGTGTTTTCTCCCGCTTCTCTTCTTTTTCATATCCATGTGATGCGCTGACTTTTAGTCATGATTATGTAACCATGTATTACACGAAGTATTCTAAAAAAGATGGTGGGGAAAAGATCTATAAGGCACATTATTCCGATAGTACTAAAAAGTCCGGTTGGGTGAGTGATTTGCAACCACTGGATTTTTGCATGGACAGTTCTTCGTATACACATCCTGCTTTATCAGCTAACGAGGAGTTCATGATATTTGCTTCGGATAGGAATGGTTCTTTGGGGGGAATGGATTTATTCATGACCCAAAAGGAAGGTAATTCTTGGTCTGTACCGATAACCCTTGGCAATGGAATTAATACAAAAGCTAATGAGATTTTCCCATTTCTGGATTCGGAAAACAATTTGTTTTTCTCTTCCGATGGGCTACCTGGCTATGGAGGATATGACGTCTTTATAAGTAAATTCAATGGGCATAACTGGGATAAACCAATAAATCTTTCAAATCATGTTAATTCCAACAATGATGATATAGCATTTACTGTAAATAGAAAAGACGGCAAGTCAGCATTATTTACAATTAAACAAAAATCCACTAGCGGTGAAATGCAGTTATACAGGGTCACATTAAATGCAAAAAATAAGAATAATAGTCTTTTATCCCTTCCTCTTGTTTTATATAACATGGCTTTACTTGAGAATGAATTTCCTTCCTCGGATTTATCTGCTTCAGTTGACACAATTCAGATTAAACCTACTGAACCTTTAACAAAAGTTGAGCTTATTAAGAAAGATACTATTAGTAAACCTCAAGAAGAAATTACATTATCTGAAAATAAAATAGAGGCTCCGGTAGCTACGACCCCTGTAGAACAAATGCCTTTACCTGAGAAAGAAATCACAACAAAACCTCCATCAAAAGGGGTACTGGCTGATACAAAAATCCAAACCCTTAAAACTGATATTTTGGAATCAATAAAAGTCAGGGATAATATTGTATATAAGGTTCAATTTTTATCAGCTATCAAACCTAAGCGTAATTTACGTATCTCTGTCGAAGGCAAAAATTATACCCCTTTCGAATATTTCTACAAAGGAGAATAT
The DNA here is from genome assembly GCA_964553465.1 of uncultured Bacteroidaceae bacterium. Taxonomy (GTDB): domain Bacteria; phylum Bacteroidota; class Bacteroidia; order Bacteroidales; genus CAZKMG01. The sequence continues at coordinate 19,283 of CAZKMG010000004.1, read as the reverse complement.
CGCTATACAGTAGGTGAGTTCAGTACTATTATACCTGCTATTGAATTACAATATGCCTGCAGACGTGCAGGATATCCAAAGGCATTTGTCGTAGTGTTTAAAAATAATGTCCGCTCACTTGATCCGGAATTATTTAGAAAGTAGTCAGTTCAATCCAACTTTTTTCTCTAGGAAAATAACCCTCGTAACTTATCCAAGTTTATTTCTTGTGCTCTCCAGAGCCGAATCTGTTCCAAAAATATTCAGAATATCACCGGTTTTTAAATAAGTCTCCCCATGAGGGATGAATAGGTTGGTACCCCGCTTCACCATTATAAGTATCGCATCCTTATGGAAAGCAATTTCCCGCACATAGTGCCCATCTATGTCGGGATTAGTAATAAGTATCTCCTCCATCCTGAAATTCTCAAATGTCTCGATAAGTGTATGGTATGTGGTGGGACTTACAATCAGTGTTTCAATTGTGGTTGCTAATACTCGCCTTACATCCACAGCTTCTACGCCAAGGTTTTTAAGTTGTTGCTCAATACCCCGCTCATTGGCCATAGATATTATCTTTCCCTTGTGTAGTTCTTTTCTTAACATTTCACAAATATGGATATTTAATTCTTTTGACCCGGTCTCAACAACAACATAATTAGATCCCGTCATTTTTAAATTCTCATAGGTCTTTGGGTCAAGACCATCAGCAAAATACGATTTCAATCCTTTGGAAAGTATATCTTTATACCTCTTTTCATCTTTTTCAACAATTATTGATGTTTTACCATGGATATTCAATCTCCTCGCAAGTAAAACCCCTTTACTGCTACCTCCAACAATAATGGTCCTGTCTGCCGGGTATCTGTTTTGGGGATTTATTGAACTATATAGTATCGGGCCAAGAAAACATGTAGCTACTGCCATAATAATAAAACTGGCATTGATTCCTGGAGAAATTACACCCAGTTCAAGTCCAATAGCTGAGGCAGCGATGATAAGACTTAAGCGAGAGGAAAGCAGGAAGCCTGCAGACAACGCTTTTCTGGTACCAAATTGCCTAATAAAAAGAAAAGCTGGGATTACTTTAATAGCAAATAAAAGCAGGAGCAAGATTGTAAGGAAAGGTAAAAGAGTAAATTCAAATTCTTTCAGTGCAGATGAATCAAATTTTACTCCAACCATGATAAAGAAAATAGGGATAAAAAATCCGTAACCCATACTATCGAGTTTGACAAGTAATAGAGATCTACCTTTATGAAGGAAAAGAGAAAGCAAGATACCACTGAGAAAAGCTCCGAGCAATATCACTTCAGGACTTATATACTGACTTATCACAACAAACAGTAACAATAAAAACATGGTACCTCTGATGCTCAGCTGTGAAGCAGCGTGCGATAGCTGGAATGATATTCTCTTAAGTATAGAGATATCTTTAAAATATTTCCCCAGAAAGTAAAGCAAATAAAAGAACATAAACAGAAACAGGATGAATGTAATTTCTACCTTGATCCCGTTTTTTATAATATAAGCAGTGAAAGTAAAAAGAATGATGCTAAGTATATCTGCCACAGCTGCAGTGATGATCAGTATCTGTCCAAAAGCACCTGTAGCTTCACCCCTGCTTTTAATAACAGGAAAAATTATTCCAACTGATGTTGTAACCATGATTAATGCGAAATACCAATTATTTTTAACATTCACTATACGCGACAAACAGATGGCTCCTGTATATGAAAGTATTATTGTAATAATAAAATAAACAATCGCTATAACCAGTGGATTCTTAATAAATTTTGAATAATTAATTCGTTTACGTGGAAAAGAAAACTTCACCTGATCCATATCTATTTCCAAACCACTCAGGAACATCAAAAAGATAAATCCGGTTAATCCCAGGAATTCTAAAATATTAATGCTCTCGGGACTAATATTTATAAACACAAATCTTCCGGCAATATAACCCAGAAAAATCTCAACAATTACCGATGGAACTTTTTTGATCCTGAGAACTGATAAGCCCATGGGAATGATCCATGCCAGCCCAACTATGACCAATAAAGGAAGATAGTCAAAATGCAAGGAGATGCTAAGGAAGTTTGACATTTTACTTGTTGTGGTTAGCTATAATGCAATATAACAAATTTTAGGGTTAAAAATACTTTCGTCTCAATCATCTATTTGAGATTTTTCCATCAGAAGATTTTATAGCCAACTTGATAAACCATAATTATCATTATCGGAAATTTTTATTAGCCTTAACTCTTCAAAGATTCCTATTTTTTTTTAAAATCGTTAAAATTATATTTACTTAGTGTTTCGTTATTTTGAAATACGAATTAATGTAAATTCAGATTTCTTGATTATGTTTTCAGAATAGGATATATAAAAATTTATATTAAGAACAATCTAGAATTATTTCTTCAGGTTATTTTCGATTAAAATTGGAAGATTTTATATTGGACATTTTAAAAATATAAATATATGAACGAACAAGCCGCAAAAATAGGAACATTCCGCTACAGGATCCTTGCATTGGTATTTTTTGCAACCATGATTAATTATTTTGATCGTACTATTATAAGTGTAATGGCCCCGACCTTACAAAAACTTTTCGATTGGACAAATAAAGATTATGCAGCCATCATGGTTTCTTTTAAAATTGCATACGGAATTGGATTATTGTTCATGGGCGGTGTTATTGACAAGGTTGGAACAAAAATCGGGTACACCATCTCTATTGCGGTATGGAGCTTTTTTGGGATTTTGCATGCAGCAATAAGACCAGCCTTCAGCTTAATTGGATTCATTGTGGCACGTTTCGGACTGGGAATTGGAGAATCCGGAAATTTTCCTGCAGCTATCAAAACTGTAGCTGAGTGGTTCCCGAAAACGGATCGTGCTTTTGCTGCAGGTATTTTTGACGCGTCAACCAGTGTTGGGGCAATCATAGCCCCATTCGTTGTGGGAGCTATTGTTTCCACCGAAGGCGACAACTGGCAGATTCCTTTCCTGTTTACAGGAGTACTTAGTTCAATCTGGGTGTATTTATGGATAAAAACTTATAAAAAACCTGAAGATCACCACAAATTATCTAAAGCGGAGTTAGCTTATATTAACAGTGATTCTGTAGAAGAAACAGCTGAAAAAATCCCCTGGTTAAGCCTCTTACCAAAGAGAGAGACTTGGGCCTTTTCATTAACAACATTAACTGACGCAGTCTGGTGGTTTTACCTTTTTTGGGGCGCTAAATTTCTCTTCGAACAGTTTGGCGTTGACATTAATAACATAGGACCTCCATTCCTTGTTATTTTTCTCATGGCGGATGCAGGTAGCCTTATTGGGGGATATACTTCCGGCGCTTTCATAAAAAGGGGGTGGTCAGTAAATAAGGCCAGGAAAATAACTATGCTTATAAATGCTATTATTATTTTACCGGTTGCCTTGGTTCCAATGATTGAAAGTAAATGGCTTGCAGTCTTTCTAATTGGTTTTGCTGCTGCCGGACATCAATCATGGTCGATTACTGGGTATACACTGGTTCCGGATGTATTCCCCAAGAAAGCAACCGCATCAGTTATTGGATTTGGAAAGATGATTGGTGTGGCAGTTGCAATTGTTGCTGATATTGCCCTGGGTGCTGTGCTGGATACTGCTGGCAACACAGGGTATTTCTGGGCCTTTACACTCGCAGGATTCTCTTATATTGTTATATTGCTATTTGTACACCTTCTGATGCCTAAGATGACTCCCCTGGATGATAATTTGAATCATATTACAATATAAAATATAGCATTTGAGGGGATATAGGGAATAAGGATTTAATTGTGAATTTAATTGATCAGTTGGCGAGTGCAAAGTCAATCCTGGTATTAATGGTGTTTAATCCTGGATCTGAATAAAGCGTAGCCCAGCACAATTCCTGTAAAAATACCCAAAAGATTCAGAGACATATCCCAATAATTGAATGACCTGTTTGGAATGTAAATTTGGTAAAACTCAGTAATAACAGCAAATAATATACCTGAGATACCCCAAATGATCAGCCTCATCGGCTTGTCACTTTTTTTCCTGTTTAAATAATAAGGGAAGAATAATAGTGCAAGAATAACATAAAATGATAAATGCTCTATGTAATCCGGCCTGATCCAAAAGTTTTTGTTTTTTATAATTTTCTCAGGATTGTAAGGCATAGCTGTCAGAAATACAACCAATATGGTCCATCCCCAGAATAGTATCGTCCAGAATAACTTTTTGTGTTGTAAGCTTACTTTCATTTTTAGTAAAACGTAAAATTGCATAATAAAAATTAATTATTCATCTATCGCATTTTAAAAAAGTTCTTTTTCCAGCATATATAAGCATTAGTTGTTTTAAAAAACACTTTTAAATTTTACGTATATACTCTTGAAAATTAATTTATACAATAAAGAATAATGAATTGTACTTTAATTTATCTTTGGCGAATTTATTTCCCATTATAAATAATTAATATACTGTTTATGTTTACTATAGCCCTTGTAGTACTTTTTATTGCAGGTTACATCGGTATAGCACTGGAGCACCCGTTAAAAGTTAGTAAAACCGCAACAGCCCTGCTGCTGGCAGTTGCCTGCTGGGTTGTTTATTCCTTTGGGAACCTTAATTTTGAAAATACAGTTAAGGAGCTTTCAGAAAACCTTTCTGATGTAGCACAGATTCTATTCTTTCTGCTGGGAGCAATGACCATCGTGGAAATGATAGATGCCCATAAAGGATTCAAAGTTATAGTCAAATGGATACACACTCATAACAAAGTAACGCTACTTTGGCTGGTTGGAGTTATAACTTTTTTCCTTTCCTCCATCTTGGATAATCTTACCACCTCGATAGTAATGGTTTCGCTGCTTCGTAAAATAGTAGATGATAAAAAAGACCGGATGTTACTCGCAAGCATGGTTATTATTGCAGCCAATGCAGGTGGGGCATGGACACCCATTGGGGATGTTACGACAACAATGCTTTGGATTGGAGGAAGAATTACGAGCTGGAATATTATTAAACAATTGTTTATTCCAAGTGTGGTTTGTCTTCTTGTGCCTTTGACTATTCAATCATTTTTTCTGAAAGGAAAACTTCCTTTAAACGAAAATAATATCGATGAAAAAGCACGTACGGAGCCGGGGGGCATTTTAATTCTTATCATGGGAGTAGGATCTCTAATTTTCGTCCCTATATTTAAAACCCTTACCCATCTTCCTCCTTTTATGGGAATATTACTGGGAGTGGGATTAATCTGGCTGGTAACTGATATCATTCATCATGGAAAGAAAGATCAGCAGCACCTCACTATTGGAAGTGCTTTATCACGGATAGATATTTCCAGCGTATTGTTTTTCCTGGGCATCCTCCTGGCTGTCGGGGCATTGCAGCACAAAGGTATCCTGAATTCATTTGCAACCGATTTGGATAAAACATTTTCAGATAAGCGTGTGATTATTTATATCATTGGGATATTGTCTGCGGTTATTGACAATGTTCCTCTGGTTGCTGCCGGCATGGGTATGTGGAATTTATCTGCATTTCCAATCGATAATCACACCTGGGAGATGCTTGCATACTGTGCTGGTACAGGAGGAAGTGTCCTGATCATCGGATCAGCAGCAGGAGTTGTTGTAATGGGTATGGAGAAAATTGAATTTTTCTGGTATCTTAGAAAAGTATCCCTGACAGCTCTATTTGGTTATACAGCTGGTCATATTACCTATATTTTAATCAATTTTTAACGAAACCCAGTATAATAGCTTGCCTTTTCACTTCCTTCCTTGAAAAAAGGTCATTTCTTCAAAATAATTAACCCCGGTTCCACTACTCACCGGGGTTAACACCCTCAATCCCTACAATCGATCACTATTAGGATAAAAAGACCAGATATTCTTTAATTAATTTAAATTTTTTATTGATAATCAGGAAGTGCCTCCATTAATTTTTTACGGGTAAAGAAAATTCTACTCTTAACAGTTCCTATCTTAAGGGCCAGGGCATCGGCTATTTCTTTATACTTATAGCCCTCAGTATGCATCCTGAATGGAATTTTAAATTCATCTTCCAGAGTGTCAATAGCTTTATTTATTTCTTTATATCCAAATTCAGAGTCAGGCCGAACCAACTGTGATTCTTTTGCATTGTTTAGAAAAAAAAGATCCTTAGTGCTGTCAACAGTTGTATTTTCACGCATGGATTTCCTGTAATTGTTAATGAAAGTATTCTTCATTATGGTATATGCCCAGGCTTTGAGATTTGTAAATTCAACAAATTTATCACGGTAAGTCAGGGCTTTTAAATAGGTTTCCTGCAACAGGTCTTTGGCCTCTTCCCTATTTGAAGTAAGACTAAGAGCAAATCGTTCCAGGCTATCTTCCATGCTTATTAATTGATTGTTAAATTCGATGGCTGTCATTGTGGTTATTATTAATTTGTTCTTCTTCCAGAAATTGTTTAACAAATATACACCCGAGTTAAACAAGAATCCAAATTAAGATTTTCATACTTACTAACATTTTAGGTATTTTATAAATAAGATAAAAAGCTAATAGTAAGAAGATGAGTATTTTAATATCCTGCCAGGCATGAATTCCAAATTACTTTTAAACAACAGTTTTATCTTAAAAGTTGTTAAACAAATGTTAAACAAAGTTTAAAATGGTGAAGGATGAATACATTGTGTTTTAAAGTATTGTAAATCAGTAGTATATAAAAATACTCGGAAAGAGGATCACTCGGTTGTTAATTTATTCATCATTTCTCAAGTTTCCTGATAAAGGCATCAGTAAATCCAAGGGATTTAATACCTTCGAGTTCTCTTTCTGCAAGAAACCTTGAAGGGAAAAGACCTGTACTGTATTGATAAAATCCGTTCTGTTCCAGGCTGACCCTGATATTTTCAATTCCCTTGAATTTCTTCTTATCTGCAGGTTTTCTTAAAGCGGTGAATTGAATGGTATAATAAAATTTCTCGTTGACTGCCAAACTATCTTTAGTATAAGAAAATCCTTTGTATTGACTGATCTCCATGATAAATGCATCCGAATAACCTTTATAAATAATATTTTGAAGATCATTCTGTGCCAATTCTCTTGTAGGATAGATTCCGGTAATATACCTGTTATATCCGTCTTCAGAAATGATCATACTGACTTTGTCAATTGATTTGAACCAAGAAAGATCAATTGGATTTTTCAGTGCAAATATTTGAATTGTAAAAGGGCCGATTTGGATATCCTTTCTGTCGGAAAGGGAAAATATGAGCTCATCTAATTCAGTTCGGGTTATTATTCTTGCCTCCGGGAAACCATTATCCAAAACATTATTTAATAAATTCAGGGCAGATTCCATGGACGAAAAATCCCCGGCAATATATAAAGAACCTTTATCTGCTTCAATGAGACTGATAGTTTCACCGGAAATTGTTGTCGGTACTTCAGTCATTTTTGTCCCTGGTTCCATGAGTAAAACAGAATATTTAATCAAAGCTCTTGGTTTCAGATGAGCAGGTACATTCAATTCCTCTACTCTAATCCGTGTATCAGAATTATTGATAAGTTTTATTTCTGCATATCTGTTTAGTCTTCTTCCCTGAGGATTATCTGTACCATCCGGATTGATATTTATCGCAATATTTTCACTTTCACCCACCCCCCTGGAGATAAATCTTTCTTTTGCAACTCCCTTGTTTAAAAGAAATTCAACAATACTCCTTGCTCTTTTTACGGATAGATTTAGATTATACTCTTTTGTTCCCAGTGCATCTGCATGTCCGGTAATCTGGACATAAATTTCAGGATGCATCTGCATGATGTTATAAAGTTTTTCTACTTCATAACTGGCAACGGAATCAAGTTTATCGGAATTAAAATCAAAAAGCACATTCTTTATGATCAGATATTCTCCTGAAGCGACTGATTTAGGTAACATACCCGTTGTCATTTGAACTTCATTCTGCGAAAGGCCCTTAACAATACTTACATTTTCAATTTTATCTGCATAACCCGCCCCATGCATATTAACCTCGTAATTACCCGGAGGAAGATTTATTGAGAATTCACCGGTTTTTGGATCAGGGCTCAGATCAGCCAGAGTGTCTCTTTCCGAAAGGTTGATAAGTTTAACCGAAAAACTTGTATCGATCTCATTAATATTATCTTCAAGTTTTATTCTTCCTTTAAGAGCTACGGTATTTATCGCATTAGCAGTGTCGAGGCTGATTGCATATATATGCTGCGATCCCTCACCAGTGTTCATAAATCCACTATAAAGTGCAGTTTTTCCATTTCCAAGTGGGAAAAAGAAAAGGTCATCATCACTTGTATTTACAGGATATCCCATATTTGCAGGGAATGACCATTTACCAGTGGGCAACTGTGTAGAATAGAAAATATCAAATCCACCCATGGTAGCATGACCCATTGAACTGAAGAACAATATTTTCCCGTCTTCGCTTAAAAAGGGAGTCTCTTCACTATAAATGGAATTTACCGGTGTTCCCAGTGTGATAGGATTTGACCATTCACCTTTCGCATTTTTTTTTGCAGAATAAATATCCATGGCACCTTCTCCTCCAGGGCGGTTGCTTGTGAAGTAAAGCGTTTTATTATCTGATGAAGTACTTGCATGGGTTTCATCAAATTCGGAGTTAATCTCTTCACTAAGTTTTTTCATTTTATTCCATTTCCCTTTTTTAAAGGTGCTTATGTAAAGGTCATAATTGCCATCATCCTCCATTTTTGAAATGTAAATTTCGTCCCCATCATGAGAAATGCTGCATACGTGGCATTGATCATCTGCACCAACCTGATCATTGATGAGGATAGGTTCCTGCCATACGCTGTTTTTTAAATGACTCATCAGGATTGCAGAATAGAAAGGTTTATCTGCAGAGTATATTAATACGCTATCCCCGGGAGCAAAAACTGGATTGTAACAAGACGGATAGCTATTTATAACTGTTGATAATTCCTCCCTGCTTACGGCTACAGGTTTATGTGTCATTTTTTCAGCTAGCTTGCAGGATTCAATTTGTTTGAATACATAATCAATTTCAGCTGCATCCTTCATTCTCATCACATTTTTGTACTTTTCATAATAGGCTTCAGCCCTCTTAAAATCATTAGCAATATGATATGCACGCGCCAGGGCAAAAAGGCTTTCTTTTGGTGCATCCGTTTCTTTGTAGGAACCTTCACGATATCCGGCCGAAATTCGCATGACAGCTTCCTCCAGATAGGGAATTGATTTAGTTTTTTCCCCGTAAATACTAAGGTAACAGGCTCCAATCAGAAATTTTAAGTTCATATTATCCGGGCTCTCCTTTTGAAGTTCGGAATAAATATATCGTGCTTCATCAAATTCTCCCCTGAGGAAAAAATACTCTGCATCAAGAAAAACTTTTTTATAAGAATTTTTATCCTGTGAAAAGGAGTCCTGAAATATAATATTCAATAAAATTAATATGATCAAAAAGCTTCGCATGAATTGCATCGTTCATGTCAAATATACAAAAATGAAAACAGGAATTAATTATACAATATTAACATGTTATGAAACTAGCATAAATATAAAGTGCTAAAATTAATTATGTTGAGTAAGCAAAATTGGTTTACAAATGAGCATTTTTAAATTGCCTTCATAGAACTCTCCGGGATGCAACGGGAGTATTCCTATATTTGAGAAAAAAGATGGGACAACAGAAAATAAAAATTAAATACATGAAATGAAGTTACATTTTATGCTAATCTGAGAATGAATAAAGCTTTAATTTTTATTTGAAGGATTTGAGAATCTGAATAAAATGTTCTGGATTAATCACCCTGTGGACATTCTTCGGAAATTGCTTATTTATATTTTCGTATTCGAATGAAGAATAAAGAATTTGCTTTTCCCTGAATGTTTCAGCAAGTTTTTGAATATAGGAATTTATTTCTATTCCATGGAGGGACGAACTGAAAGAAGTAAGAAGATAGTCGCAGGACTGCAACCTCTGAACGGATTCCAAATCCTCGAAAGGAACAGATTGGCCGAGATAGATTACTTTGTGGCCATATTTTTTAGCCAGGAAATGAAAAAATAATATCCCAATTTCATGAAGTTCACCTTCTGGAAGAAAAATAAGAAAACTTTTTGACGCAGGATTTTCATTGCCAACAATGCCATCAATGGCAACATTCAGTTTCTGCCTGATAAGGTTTGACACAAAATGTTCCTGTGCAGGAAATATCACTCCGGTTTGCCAAAGAATTCCAACTTTTTCGAAGAATGGATAAATAGTTTGCAGGATAGTTTCTTCTAAACCAAGCTTAAGAAGACTGGTTGAAAGGGTTTTTTCGAATTTTTTTTCATCCAATTCGACCATTGAAATCACCATATTATCAATCATACTGGCCGCATCGTTTGAATTTTGCGACAAATCGTTTATCCGATTACAGATTTCTGCATTATCAAATTGTGCAATCTTTGATATTTTTATGCCGTTGTGGTTAAGAAGGGCTATGTTCAGGATCTTTTTTAAGTCTCCATCATCATAATACCTGATATTAGTATTTGTTCGTTTTGGTTCGACAAGATTATATCTTTTTTCCCATATTCTAAGAGTATGGGCCTTAATCCCTGATAATTTTTCCAGATCTCTTATTGAATATTTAGCCATAAACATTACTTCACAGTTTAGCATAGAAGTATTTGTAATTAAAACAATCTTACGACAGTAACAATATATCTGGGAAAATGTTTAATTCGTGATCAGTGATCCGGAATATGTTTTGTAAATTGAAAGTCTCTCAAATCCCTGCATCTTATTGCCTGCTATCTTCAGGCCACAGTCTGTATTTCTTTAATTCTATGAAACGACTGCCTACTGCTGCTGCCATTGCCCACTTTTCCAGTCCTCAGTCTGCAGTCCTCAGTCCACAGTCTGCAGTCTGTAATGCGATACTTATTAAACTCCTGCTTTTAAGGCGATTATCATTATTAAGGAGCAGAATTCCCAGGCTTTTTCAATAAACCGGCTGCCGACTGCCGACTGCCTACTGCATTCAATTCTCAGTCTCCAGTCTGCAGTCCTCAGTTTGTAAAGCGATATTTATTAAATTTCTCATTTTGAGACGATCATCATTCCTAATGAGCAGAGTTCCCCCGCTTTATCCAGAAACCGACTGCCGACTGCCGACCGCTGATTGCCTCCTGCCACTGCCACTGCTATCTGCCCATTATTCACTATTCACGGTTCAACTTCCTGATTATACTTAACCCGTCTCTTACAGGCAATAATACATTTTCTACCCGGGGATCGTTTTGAACATAATGATTGAATGAATGAATAGCCGAAGTTGTAGGGTCCCAGGATTCAGGTTTATTGAGAACTTTTCCATCCCATAATGTATTATCTGCCAGAATAAATCCTCCTGGACGTATTTTATTGATTATGAGTTCATAATAATCTATGTACTGCTCTTTTTCCGCATCAATAAACGCTAGGTCGAATTCATAATTCAAGCTTGGGATAATTTGTATCGCATCTCCGGTTAATAGTTCAATTTTATCAGCAATTGCTGCTTTGTGGAAGAAAGAGAGTGCGATATTTTTTAATTCGTCATTTATATCAATTGTGAAAAGTTTCCCCTCAGAGTTTAGTCCTTGAGCAAGACATATAGCAGAATAACCTGTATAGGTTCCAATTTCAAGAATATAATGTGGATTAAGCATTCGGCTAAACATTTCAAGCACCTTGCCCTGGACATGTCCGCTAAGCATATTCGGATGAACAACACTTAGATGAGTATAACGGTTTAACTCGGCGAGAACAGCATCTTCTTTTGAGCTGGCTGTTTCAATATATTTTTGCAGGTTATTCCAATTGATCAACTTCTCCATTATGAATATTTTAAAATTGATAATTGATTTTCAGCAAGTATTTCATTTGCAATGGACAGCAGTTCGGAAGAACTTACAGAATCAATTTTTTGAGCAATTTCTTCCAGGCTATCTATTCTATTATATACAAGGAGGCTTTTACCGATAGAAAGCATCAAATGTTCATTGCTTTCATGGCTTATAGCCACTTGTCCGGTAAGTTGTTTTTTTGCTCTGCTTAACTGAAGTGATCCCATCCGATTTTTTTGGATCCTATCAAACTCCTTATAAATAAGATTAAGACTTTTATCAAAATTACCTTTATCGCATCCAAAATATACCATAAATACACCAGTGTCAGTGTAGGGAGTGTAGTGTGATTCAATATTATAAGAATAACCATTACGTTCTCTAAGGCTCATGTTCAGCCGGCTGTTCATACCAGGCCCACCAAGTATATTACTCAGTAGATGCAGTCCGACCCTTCTATCATCATGAATATTATATGCCAGGTTCCCAACAATACAATGAATCTGGAATGTGTCTTTTTTTTGGATTTTATATTCCGGACAGTATCCATTTGGAGTGATTCGTTGGCGAATTCTGCTTTTCCTTTTTTCCTGGCCAAAATATTTACCGCATAAAGCAACCAGGTTATTAAAATCAATGTTTCCCACTGAACTCAATACAAGTTCAGAAGTAGCATAATTAGAGTTAATAAAAGAAAGAACATCCTCCTGGTTTAAATTTTCAAGATTCCTTTCGTTGCCAAGAATATTTCTTCCGATAGGCATCCCTTTATAGATCTGTTCTTCAAAATCATCGAAAATTAGTTCAGAAGGGGAGTCGAAATATGAAAATATTTCATCCAGGATAACGCTTTTTTCCTTCTTAATTTCTTTTTCAGGAAAGGTGGAATGGAAAAATATATCATAAATCAATTCAATGGACCGTTCATAATCTTGCCTTAGGAAGGAAGAGTATATGGAGGTTTCTTCTTTGGTTGTATATGCATTTATTTCACCACCAACATCTTCAAGGCGGGAGAGAATATGATATGCTCTTCTTTTCCTGGTTCCTTTAAAAATCATATGTTCAATGAAATGGGCCATACCATGCTCAGTTTCCTCCTCATCCCTTGATCCGGTATGGGCGACAATTCCGAAATGAGCAACAAGCGAAGGGACATGCTTATGAACAAGACGTATCCCGTTATCAAATTCGTGGGTGAAATATTCCATGAAGAATAAATATTTTCAAAGGTAGGAATATTTCTAATTTAATAAGTAACGGGGTATCATGGTAACAAGTGACGTCGTAACGTCGTAACGTCGTCACGGTATCACGGTATCACGGCATCACGACATCACGACATCACGACATCACGGCATCACGGCATCACGGCATCACGGCATCACGACTTGAGGAGGTAGCAAGGGGAAGATAAAGAATTATGGATTAAAATCAATCATCACGGACATAAGTCCTGTTAGAAAGGTAATTATTTAACTTTTACACAATAAACTTTTGAAGAAATAATATTTTGTCTAAATTTGCAGCACTTTAAAATCAGGTGCCATAGCTCAGTTGGTAGAGCAACGGACTGAAAATCCGTGTGTCCCTGGTTCAATTCCAGGTGGCACCACAACTTTAAAATGTGAACCCTTGTAGATCAGCGATTTACAAGGGTTTTTAAATTTTGTATAACCTTCATTTTTTTAGAACATAGCTAATTTGGACTTTTTTGGTATTATTTCCTTTATTAGACACAATTGCTTATTTGGGTTTACATATTGCATTGGTGATCTAACCATCCAACTGTGGTTAAGCTGTCCGGATTTTGGACTTAATCAAAAAGTAGGGTAAATCTATTCATGTTCGGATTAATAATGTCTATCTTTATAATGATATTCCTTAAAGTTAGAAACAATTTATGATGTTAGATTGACCAAAGCTGAATTTAAGTATTTATTTGATAATTATTTTGATTCTGTAAGAGGTTATCTTATTTATCGTGGAGCCTTGAAGGAAGAAGCTACAGATCTAGCCCAGGATGTTTTTATGCGCATATGGGAGAAGCAACTTACCATTGATTCAAAGGTTGCGATCAGGCTCCTGTATAAAATTGCTGGAGATATGTTTATAAGCCGCTACAGACGACAAGTTCTTCAGATAAATTATTTAAAATTCATCAGAAGTAATATATCTGATTTTTCAACAGAAAATGATGTTATTTTCAATGAATTGAAAGAGAAGTATTCGAAAGCACTGGCTCAATTGCGTGAGAAACAGCGTGCAGTCTTCCTAATGGCGAGGATGGAAGGACTTAAATATCAAGAAATAGCCGATCGACTGAACATTAGTGTTAAAACTGTTGAAAAACGAATGTCTCTCGCGCTGGCATATCTTAGAAAGGCATTGCAGGATTAAATGACAGAAAAAAAGAAACATATTGAGCAATCGACAATCAGTTCAGAAAAATTTATGGATATGATTTCCAATACATCTATTCATTGGGATAAAAGTAAGGAGCAGGTATGGGACGATCTTGAAAGAAGGATGGATGCCTCTCAGATCCAAGATGCCAGCCTTTTTTTTAGTCTATGGGTAAGGGTACCTGTAGTTGCTTCAATTATCTTTCTGGTCGGATTTTTAATATTCATTCAATTACATTCGAAAACATTCCTTGTGCCTGCCGGGGAACAGGGAAATATAATTCTTCCTGATCTTTCCAAAGTACATATAAATGCGCAATCAATAATATCCTATAAACCTCTTTTATGGAAATTCTCACACCGTGTTAAACTCGATGGAGAAGCCTATTTTGAAGTAACCAAGGGGAAAAAATTTGAAGTTGTCTCCGGTTCATTTAAAACCATTGTTCTTGGAACAAATTTCAATATTTATGCACGGAATAATGAGTACATGGTGACTTGTGTATCAGGAAAAGTAAAAGTTGTTGAAGTACCCGGTAATCAGGAAGTTCTGCTCCAACCAGGCCAGAGAGCAGAATTCAAACAGGACAAGGTTTTTAAAGTACATTCTGATATTAATACCGAACAAACAATATCATGGTTAAATAACCGGTTTGTCTTTACTTCAGTTCCAATACGGAAAGTTTTCGACGAAATCGAAAGACAATATGGCGTTCTGATCCTTATTTCCGGAGATATTCATTATATTTATACTGGTAATTTTAACAGGAGCACCTCTGTGGAAAATGTCCTGAACCTGGTGTGCAAACCGTTTAATTTGGAATTCACCAGAAAGTCTAAAAATGAATATATCATTTCAAAGGCTAAATAGAAAGATCTCGCTTAAAAAGATATTATTCACATTCATTTTTTTATTCTTATTAGTATCTTCTTTTTCACAGGAGTTCAGAATTAAATGTTTTGATAAACCTTTGAACAATATCCTTATCTCATTACGCGATAGCACTGGGATTATGGTCTCCTTTGATGATAAACAACTTTCAAGTTATAGATTAACCGTTGATAAGCAATTTTCTTCAATATCTGAGGCATTTGATTATCTCTTCATGAATTTACCTTTTGGTTATGAAATAAGCGATGGCGTTTATATAATTTATTATGTTAGGATAAAGAAAATACCGAAAAAATATATTCTGATTGGCAGGATACGGGATAAAACCAATCTTGAGACATTGCCGTTTTCCAGTGTGATTGTCAATAATACAGGATTTATTTCTGATTCGAATGGTTCATTCTCATTTTCCTCAACTGAGGACAGCATATTTAAAATTAAAATTTCATACCTGGGTTACTATATTCATGATACGATTGTAACAGCAGGCATAGATTATGATTTTTTGCTTACGCCTTCAGTCATAGCGTTCGATGCAGTAGTAATTGAAGGTTCTAATATTGCCAGGACAATCCAGACAGGTTTGTCCCCCGGTATATCCAGGCTCAACCATAAAATAGCCTACTTTTTACCCGGTAATGGCGATAATTCTATCTTTAACCTTCTGAGGCTTCAACCTGGAATACTGGCATCCGGAGAGCAATCCTCAGATCTTGTCATCTGGGGGAGTTATGAAGGTCAGAGCCATGTTATTTTTGACGGATTCACGTTATTTGGACTAAAAAATTTCAATGATAACATCAGTGCTGTAAATCCATTTATGGCAAAGGATATCAAAGTGTCAAAGGGTGGATATGGAGTAGAATACGGTGAAAGAGTCGGTGGGATCGTTGATATTACAGGAGTCGACGGCAACATGTTATCGCCCTCTGCACAGGTGTGTATAAATAATATGACCCTGAATGGATTGTTCAGTGTACCTTTTCGGAAAAATGCAGCATTAACTTTGGCATACAGACAAACTTATTATGAGCTGTATAATCCTGTAAAATTGGCTTCAAAGGCTCCCAGGAGGGCGAAAAAGATAGGTGAAGCTGACTATTATGCCTATCCTGACTACGGATTTCGTGACTTTAATATGAAATTCTCAGGGAAGGGAAGAAGGTACCATTACTATATTAGCCTTTATGGCGGAAATGATGATTTTTCCTATTCATTTGACCAGCTAAGTTTCCCAAATGATATTTCCTTTGACTACCAGGAAAAAAATTTCCAGATGGGAGCTGCTGCCTCTTACGGAATAAGATGGAAAGGGGAAATGTCAAGTGATCTTACGATCAGCCATTCATCACTGCATGCAGACAGGGACGAGGATAAAACGGTTGAGAAACTTGTTGGCAATAATAATTTTTTCAGTTTTAGTGAAAAGACCAGGTCAATAATAAATGAATTCAATACCAGGCTTACAAATAAATTTTCAATGGCAGAGAATCATAAAGCAGAGGTTGGTGCGGGATTACTTTGCTATACTATAGCTCATGATGGCATTTACCAGGATTCAATAATAGATACGGATACCCAACTTATATTACCAAATTTCTACCTTCAGGATAAGATCCTCCTGTTTAATAAGTTGACGTTAAATCCAGGCATCAGGATTGATTATCATACCCTATCGGAAGAAATTTATTTTCAGCCAAGATTCTCTGTATTATACAGGATCAATGATTATTTAAGGCTGAATTCAGGATTATGAATTTACAACCAATATATTGCAAAAAACATGTCCGTGGATAAATCGGGCAACTATAATTTTAATTGGTTCCTCTGTGATGGTAAGTATATCCCGGTGCTGAATTCAACACATTTAACCTTTGGATTTTCCTTTAACATGAATGACTATCTGATAGCACTCGAGGGATACCTGAAACATACCAGTGGGATTACAAGGGAACTGGAAATCAATGATAATGTTATACGCTATAATGGGAATGGGGAAACAAAGGGATTGGATTTTTTTATTAAAAAAGACTTTAAAAATCAAACCTTCTGGATTTCATATACATTAAGCAAAAGTGAGGAATATTTCCCATACTTTCCAACCAATGAATATATACCCGCCTTCCATGATCAAAGGCATGAGCTTAAACTGGCCGGTATGGCAAATATAAAGTCATTTTACTTTTCATCAAATTTTGTTTATGGTTCAGGATTCCCTGACCCAGATCAGCTTCCTGATAATATTGATTACATCAAACCTTATAACCGACTTGACATTGCTTTAATTTATAAGATCTTATCAAAGAAAGTAAAGATTGATGCAGGGATTTCTGTGTTGAATGTCCTGAATAAAGAAAATATAAAATTTTCCAATTTTATAAAAATTCCCACTGATGAGACTGAGTCAGTAAGTATATATGCCGAACCAATTCCTTTTACACCAACCTTGTTTCTCCATATTTTTTATTAAAGATATCAGTTTATAAATTTTTAATTTATCTGAACATGAAAAGCATCGATATGCTTTAATAGAAGTTGCTGGTTTAATATTTTACTCATATAATATTTTCTCAAGGTTTAAATATTTTGCTCGAGTGTCTATGGGTAAACTTAATATTTAATTTAATAAAGGGATGAAGTTTAAAAGGATTTTTCTTGAGGCCAAAAGAAGAAAACAAGAAAAAAATAAAAAGGTAGGGTAATGACAAGCTCGTACGGTTATTATTAGACGTTATGTTAATGTATCTATAATATCAACTTTATATAAACTTAAAGTAAATAATATGAAAAAGTTATTTGGAATTCTGGGTTTAATTATTGCCGGTATATTGTTTTTCACCATTGGATGTCAAAAAAATGAACTCAATGAATCAAAGGGGAGACTTGTTATCAATCTGACTGATGGTCCTTTCTCTATTGATTTAATTGAGGAAGCAAACATCACAATCACCAAGGCAGAAATCCGCGCTGTCGATGATACCATTGGTAATCCTTTCATCACTATTTCTGAAGACACAATGGAATTCAACCTTCTTGAACTGAGGAATGGTGTGATGGCCGAACTCCTTGAAATAGAACTCCCTGTACGACAATATGATCTTATTCGCATTTATGTTGACGAAGCATCTCTAAAATTAAAGAGTGGGGAGGTCTTTGACGTTAAAGTTCCAAGTGGATCTCAGACAGGTATTAAAGTATTTATAAAACCTGCAATCGTCATTAAAGGCGGACTTTCATCCGAGCTTCTTCTGGATTTCAGCCTGGATAAGTCATTTGTCCTGAAAGGGAATATGTATACCCCGGCAGGTATTAAAGGTTTTAATTTCAAACCTGTCATTCGGGCAGTAAATAATTCGACTGCCGGGAGAATTGAAGGAATAGTTACCGATACTTCGAATGTCAAGGTTGTCAATGCGGCAGTTTGGCTGGAAAAAGATTCGGTCATCGCAACAAGCTTTACCGATACGTTAGGCTATTATTCGATCATTGGTATTACAGCTGGAACATATGACCTTTTTGCAGCAAAAGAAAATTTTGATACCCTGATAATTGAAGACATAAAAATATTCTCTGGAAATGTGGTCAATAAGAACCTAACTTTAATTCCTAAATAAGCTAAAGTAGCTCAAGCATTTAAGTTAGCAATAAAAAAAAGCCGTCTCAACATAAAAATTGAGACGGCTTTTTAATTATGATTATATTCAGATCATTGTAAGTTAGTTAATTAATATATCGGATGTTTTACCAGTTTATGTTCTAAACTTAATGGAATCCTTAGTTATACAAATACCGTGACAAGGACATAAATAATAACGGTTTGAATTAACACCCGTTTCCGTGGTGTTTATTTTTTGTTGTGAGCAGCGATATTGACTTCTTTCGATAGTTCTTCATCATAATTGTAACACATTATTGATTTAAAGAATTAAATCGATAGCCTATACCTCTGACACCAACAATATATTTAGGTTTTGATGGATCTTTTTCCAGTTTTTTTCTAAGATCAAGTATAAAATTATCTATTGTCCTGGTGTTGGGCATGGCTTCATAGCCCCAAATTTCATTTAGTAAATCATGCCGATGAACAGCTTCAC
>CAZKMG010000003.1:1650-29914 GCA_964553465.1 uncultured Bacteroidaceae bacterium | reverse complement strand
AGATCATTTAGGCCACCTGAACCTTATAAAGGAAAGGGTATCAAGTTTGTTGGTGAGGTATTACGCAGAAAAGCAGGTAAATCTGCAAGTGTATAATTGTTAATTTTAGATAACCATGGCTTTAACAAAGCGCGAAAGAAGGATAAGGATTAAATTCAGGATCCGCAAAAGATTATCAGGACATGAAAAGCGTCCAAGAATGTCAATTTACAGAAGTAACAAGGAGATTTATGTCCAGTTAATTAATGACGTGGCGGGTAAAACTCTCCTATCAGCTTCTTCAAGAGAAAAAGAAATTTCAGAAAAGAAAAATATTAACAAAATCGAACAGGCTAAATTGGTAGGTCAGCTCATCGCAAAAAAGGCTCTGGCTACAGGTGTTTCAGAGGTTGTTTTTGATAGAAGCGGGTATTTATATCACGGCAGGGTAAAAAGTTTAGCAGAAGCTGCCAGAGAAAATGGACTTAAATTTTAATAAGAACTATGTCATCAAGCATCAGGAAAGTTAAAACAACTGATCTGGAATTAAAAGACAGATTAGTAAGCATTCAAAGGGTAACTAAAGTCACAAAAGGGGGTAGGACATTTAGTTTTTCCGCCATTGTTGTCGTTGGGAACGAAAATGGGATTGTGGGTTATGGGTTAGGTAAAGCAAATGAAGTTACCACTGCCATTGCCAAAGGAGTCGAAGATGCCAAAAAGAATTTGATCAGGGTTCCTGTGAATAAAGGCACTATACCTCACGAACAAAATGCCAAATATGGTGGAGCGTCGGTATTTCTTAAACCCGCATCTTCCGGTACAGGTGTAAAAGCCGGTGGAGCAATGCGTGCTGTTCTGGAAAGCGTTGGCATTCATGATGTATTGGCGAAATCAAAAGGTTCGTCTAACCCTCACAACCTTGTAAAAGCGACTTTTAATGCATTACTCGAACTCAGGGATGCATATACAATTGCTCAACATAGGGGAATTGAGCTGCAAAAAGTATTTAACGGATAATAAATCATTTTATTTGAAATGGGAAAGATTAAAATAACCCAGATAAGGAGTAAGATAGGAAGTTCTGAAAGACAGAAAAGAACTCTAGAAGCTTTGGGACTTAAGAGAATAAGCAATTCAGTAGAAGTTGAAGCTACTCCCCAGGTTCTTGGGATGGTAAGCAAGGTTTCTCATCTGCTGAAAGTGGAAAAATTATAACTAGTAATCATTTTATTAAGATAAAAATGGATTTGAGTAATTTAAAACCAGCAGCAGGATCAATAAAAAAAAGCAAACGGCTGGGAAGGGGACAGGGTTCCGGCAAAGGAGGTACTTCTGCAAGAGGGCATAAAGGTGCGCAATCCCGCTCTGGTTATTCCAAAAAAATTGGATTTGAAGGTGGGCAGATGCCTTTACAGAGAAGAGTCCCAAAATTTGGCTTCCGGAATGTTAACCGTAAAGAATTTAAGGCCATTAATATTAGTGTACTTCAATATCTTGCAGATAAAAAAGGTCTCAAAACAATTGATGCTGAAACACTGATTGATGCTGGCCTGATTTCAAAAAGTGCACTGGTGAAAATCCTTGGTAATGGAACATTGACAGCAAAACTTACTGTTAAAGCACACTCTTTTTCAAAGAAAGCAAAAGAAACTATTGAAGCGGTCGGAGGAAAAACCGAAGTTATTTAATAATCTTTTAAACTGAGGGAAAACATAATAGACGAATGAGAGCTCTTATTGAAACTTTTAAAAACATATACAAGATCGAAGACCTTAGGGCCAGGATACTTTATACTTTAGGGATTCTTTTGGTTTATCGTCTTGGTTCTATGGTTGTTCTTCCTGGAATTGACCCGAATGCATTACAGGGGCTTAAAACCCAGACCGGTTCAGGAATTATGGGGCTACTTGATATGTTCAGTGGGGGTGCATTTTCTAATGCTTCAGTATTTGGGCTTGGAATCATGCCTTATATCTCAGCATCAATTGTTGTTCAGTTATTGGGGATTGCAGTACCTTATTTTCAAAGGTTACAAAAAGAGGGTGAGAGTGGACGCAGAAAGATCAATCAAATCACCAGATATTTAACTGTTGCCATCCTAGTTATGCAGGGTCCAGCATATCTGGCCAATCTTAGAAATCAGGCTCCTGAAGCTTTCTCCCCTGCTTTTTCGAATATTTCTGCTGTAATCATTCTTATTGCCGGCACAATGTTCGTAATGTGGCTTGGTGAAAGAATTACAGATAAAGGGATTGGCAATGGAATTTCACTTATTATCATGATTGGAATTATTGCAAGGCTTCCATTTGCATTTGTTGCAGAATTCAGTTCAAGGCTTGAGCAACAGGGAGGAGGGCTAGTTGCATTTCTGTTAGAAATTGTCTTCCTGGTATTTGTTGTTATGGCAACTATACTGCTGGTGCAGGGTACTAGAAGAATCCCTGTGCAATATGCAAAAAGAATTGTTGGAAATAAGCAATACGGAGGTGTCAGACAATATATTCCTTTAAAAGTGAATGCAGCAGGAGTTATGCCAATAATATTTGCACAAGCTCTGATGTTTATTCCAATTACTGTGGCTTCTTTTGCAAACTCGGATACACTTACAGGATTTGCCTCTGCTTTTGCAAATATGCAAGGATTTTGGTATAATTTCGTTTTTGGAATTCTCATTATTCTTTTTACATATTTCTATACTGCAATTACTATTAATCCTATGCAAATGGCCGAGGATATGAAGAAGAATGGGGGATTTATTCCTGGGGTTAAACCCGGAAGGAAAACGGTTGAGTTTCTTGATACGATTATGTCAAGAATTACCTTACCAGGATCAATATTTCTTGCTTTGGTGGCAATTATGCCGGCTTTTGCAATGATTTCCGGGGTCAGTAATTCATTTGCTCACTTCTTCGGTGGGACATCTTTATTGATTCTTGTTGGAGTTGTGCTGGATACGTTGCAACAAATTGAAAGCCACTTACTTATGAGGCATTATGATGGATTAATGAAATCAGGAAGAATTAAAGGCAGGACAGGAAGTGTTTCTGCTATTTAACCTGTTTACATGAGACGTTCTTTGATGGTATATATAAAGACATCTGAGGAAATAGAAAAATTAAGGAATAGTAATCAACTAGTGTCTAAAACACTGGCTGAAATTGCAAAATTTATTTATCCAGGTGTCACAACTGAAAAACTTGACAGAATAGCTGAGGAGTTTATCAGGGATAATCATGCTATTCCCGGTTTTCTGGGTTATAATGGATATCCTAAAACTCTTTGCACTTCAGTAAATGAACAAGTGGTTCATGGGATCCCCTCCTCTTATGAATTAAAAGAAGGGGATATTCTTTCGGTTGATTGCGGAGTTATACTTGAGAATTATTATGGCGATACAGCTTACAGTTTTCAAGTTGGAGAGATTCCAAAGAAGACCAAAGAATTAATGAAAGTAACAAAAGAATCACTTTTTCTTGGAGTCATGCAGGCTATTAATGGAAAAAGACTGGGAGACATTGGATTTGCAATTCAAACTCATTGTGAAAATTCAGGATTCAGTGTTGTCAGGGAGTTGGTTGGTCATGGATTAGGCAAACGTTTGCATGAACAGCCAGAAGTTCCGAATTATGGGAAAAAAGGGGAAGGTATTAAACTTAAAACTGGAATGGTGATTTGTATTGAACCGATGATAAATTTGGGTAAAAGACATATTATCCAGGATTTGGATGGTTGGACGATCAGAACAAGGGACAGGATGCCCTCAGCACATTTCGAACTTGCGGTGGCAGTGGGTGAAGAAAATCCGGATGTATTATCAACATTCAGTTTTATTGAAGAGGTTTTAAAATAAAAATAAAATATGTCAAAGCAACCTTCTATTGAACAGGATGGGGTTATTACCGAAGCATTATCTAATGCAATGTTCAGGGTTGAATTGGAAAACGGGCATATTATTACTGCTCATATTTCCGGTAAGATGAGAATGCATTATATAAAACTTTTACCCGGAGACAAAGTAAAGGTTGAAATGTCTCCTTATGATTTATCAAAAGGAAGAATAACATTCAGGTATAAATAAGTAAGAAATGAAAATAAGAACTTCAGTTAAAAGACGCAGTTCGGAGTGCAAGATTGTAAGACGAAAAGGTCGTTTATATGTGATTAATAAAAAAAATCCCAAGTTTAAGCAACGACAGGGATAAAAAATAATAGAATATAAATTTAGTTTATTCATATGGCTAGAATTGTAGGCGTTGATTTGCCAAAAAACAAGAGAGGTGAGATTGGACTTACCTATATTTTCGGAATTGGGCGAAATTCAGCAAGATCCATTTTAACAAAAGCTGGTGTTGATTTCGACATTCAGGTAAAAGATTGGAATGATGATCAAATTTCCCAGATCCGTAGAGTTATTAATGATGAATTCAAGGTTGAAGGAGAACTCCGTTCCATGGTACAGATCAATATTAAGAGGCTAATGGATATAGGATGCTACAGGGGTATTCGTCACCGTATTGGACTTCCAACAAGAGGACAGAGTACGAAGAACAATGCAAGAACGCGGAAAGGAAGGAAAAAGACTGTAGCTAATAAAAAGAAAGCAACTAAATAAGTATAAAAGATGGCTAAAAAGACTGGAACAGCAAGAAAGAAAGTTGTAAATATTGAACCTATCGGGCAGGCTCACGTTCATGCATCGTTTAACAATATTATCATTTCGCTTACTAATAATAGCGGGCAGGTAATTTCATGGGCTTCGGCGGGGAAAATGGGATTTAAAGGTTCCAAGAAAAACACTCCATATGCTGCACAGATGGCAGCTGCAGATTGTTCAAAAATTGCATACGATCTTGGACTCAGGAAGGTGAAAGTATTTGTTAAAGGACCAGGATCCGGAAGAGAATCTGCAATCAGGACCATTCATACTGCCGGTATTGAAGTAATGGAAATCGTTGATGTTACTCCACTCCCTCATAATGGATGCCGCCCTCCAAAAAGAAGAAGAGTTTAATCTATAAAATTGTAAAACTTAATTAAATGGCGAGATACAGAGGACCAAGAACAAAGATTGCTCGAAAATTTGGCGATCCAATTTACGGTGCTGATAAGACTTTTGAAAAAAAGAACTATCCTCCCGGGCAACATGGGATGAATAAGAAAAGGCGAAAGACTTCTGAATATGGATTGCAATTGAAAGAGAAGCAGAAGGCTAAATATACTTATGGTATTCTTGAGAAGCAATTCAGAAACATTTTTGAAAAAGCGCAGAGTAGTAAAGGAGTTACTGGTGAAGTGCTACTTCAACTTCTTGAATCCAGGCTTGATAATGTTGTGTATAGAATTGGTATTGCGCCCACTCGTGCATCTGCCAGGCAATTAGTCACGCACAGACATATAACTGTTAATAATGAAATTGTAAATATCCCCTCATATACTCTTAAACCTGGAGATTTAGTTGGAGTTAGGGAGAAGTCAAAATCGCTTGAAGTAATCACAGAATCTTTATCTTCACGTCGTTTATCAGCTTCATGGCTGGAATGGGATCAGAGCCAGATGGCAGGAAAATTTCTTAATAAACCCGAGAGGAATGATATCCCCGAAACTATTAAGGAACAACTGATCGTTGAATTATATTCAAAATAATAATAACTGATTATATGGCAATTTTAGCTTTTCAAAAACCTGATAAGGTTATAATGCTCGAATCTGATGAGCACAAAGGAAAATTTGAGTTTCGTCCGCTTGAACCTGGTTATGGAATAACCGTCGGGAACTCACTTAGAAGAATATTACTTTCTTCTCTCGAAGGGTATGCGATAACAACCATAAAGATTGAAGGTGTTGAACATGAATTTTCTACTGTAACAGGAGTAATTGAAGATTTAACTCAAATTATCCTGAACCTTAAACAAATTCGCTTTAAAAAACAAATTGAGGACATAAATGAAGAAAAGGTAATGGTCACAATTACCAATCAAACTGAATTTAAGGCTGGTGATCTTTCAAAATTCCTCAGTGGATTTAAGGTTTTAAACCCTGATCTTGTTATCTGCCGTATGGAACCAGATGTCAAATTTCAAATGGAGATTTCGGTCAATAAAGGAAGAGGGTACGTGCCTGCTGAAGAAAATAAACCTATCGATCCCGAATTTGGACTTATTGCCATCGATTCAATCTATACACCAATAAAAAATGTGAAATATGCTGTTGAAAATTATCGTGTTGAACAAAAAACAGATTATGAAAAACTTGTTATAGAGATCGAAACCGATGGCTCCATTCCCCCTAAGGATGCATTAAAAGAAGCAGCAAAAATTCTGATCTATCATTTCATGCTATTCTCCGATGAGAAAATTACTATCGATTCAGATGAAAAATTCGCTAATGAGGAATTTGACGAAGAAGTTCTGCATATGAGACAGCTCCTGAAAACAAAACTTGTAGATATGGATCTTTCGGTACGGGCCCTGAATTGCCTTAAAGCTGCTGAAGTGGAGACACTTGGAGATCTGGTTAAATTTAATAAAAACGATCTGTTGAAATTTCGTAATTTTGGGAAAAAATCACTTACAGAGTTGGATGAATTGCTCACTTCCATGAGCCTCAATTTTGGAATGGATATTAGTAAGTATAAATTAGACAAGGAATAACAAAAAATGAGACATAGGAAAAGTTTTAACCATTTAGGTAGGACCAGCGCACATAGGAAAGCCATGCTGGCAAATATGGCCTCATCTTTGATTATGCACAAGAGGATTAAAACCACTATTGCCAAGGCCAAAGAATTAAGATCATATATTGAACCACTTATTACAAAATCAAAGGAGGACTCAACTCATTCCCGAAGAGTTGTTTTCAGTATTCTGCAGGATAAAAATGCAGTAAGTGAACTATTTCGAGAAGTAGCCCCAAAGGTGGCCGATAGACCCGGAGGATATACACGGATTTTTAAACTTGATAACCGGGTTGGCGATAGTGCGGAAATGTGTATAATTGAACTGGTCGATTTTAATGTCAGCCTTATTTCTCAAAAAGAAACCGTTAAAAGTAAAGCAAAGAGAAGAAGAGGATCTAAAAAAACAACAGATCACCCCGTTCCTTCCAGCGAATCAAAGGAAAATTCCAGTATTGCTTCGGTAGAAGAACCAGGTGTAGTTGAAAATGCACCGGAAATTACAACCGAAACTCTTGAATCCCCTGCTGATAAAGAAGCTACTGAAGAAATCCAAAAAGAAAACGGAAAATAATTTATTATCTTAAAAAATTAAAATGGATAGGGTAAATTTGTACTTTATCCTTTTTTTTTGAATATTGTCAGGACATTTAAATTATTACTTTAAAAATTTTATTATGGGACAAATTATTGATGTACACGCACGAGAAATACTCGACTCACGAGGAAATCCAACCATAGAAGTTGAAGTCACACTCGCCAGCGGATTTATTGGTCGTGCTGCTGTTCCTTCCGGAGCTTCGACAGGAGAAAATGAAGCTCTTGAATTGAGAGACGGAGATAAAAACCGTTATCAGGGAAAGGGTGTTCTAAAAGCCGTGGCAAATGTTAATGACATAATTGCAAAAGAAGTCATCGGCATGAGTGCTTTTGAACAAGTAGCTATTGATAAAAAAATGATAAACCTTGATGGGACCAAAACTAAAAGTAAACTAGGCGCAAATGCTATCCTGGGTGTGTCACTCGCTGTAGCCAAGGCTGCTGCACAGTATCATGATCTTCCTCTTTACAGGTACATCGGTGGAACTAATGCTACTGTTCTCCCAGTCCCTATGATGAATATTATCAATGGAGGATCTCATTCTGATGCCCCTATCGCTTTCCAGGAATTTATGATCAGACCTGTTGGAGCTAAATCTTTTCATGAAGGACTTAGAATGGGAGCTGAAGTTTTTCATTCCTTGAAAAAAGTTCTGCATGATCGCGGTTTAAGCACTTCAGTTGGAGATGAAGGCGGATTCGCTCCAGCACTTAATGGAACAGAAGATGCGTTGGAAAGCATTATTAATGCCATTAAAAAAGCAGGATATAAACCCGGAAGGAAATCAGATGGGGGACAGGTATCAATTGCTATAGATTGTGCTGCTTCAGAGTTTTATAAAGATGGGATATATGATTATACTAAATTTGAGGGTCAAAAAGGCGTAAAAAGGAATTCACAACAGCAAGCTGAATATTTAGCTGATTTGATGAATACATATCCTATTGATTCTATTGAAGACGGGATGAGTGAAAGTGATTGGACTGGTTGGAAAATTCATACAGATATGATAGGCGATAAATGTCAGGTGGTAGGTGATGATGTTTTCGTCACTAACGTTGAATACCTGAAAAAAGGAATTCAAATGGGTTGTGCAAATTCAATACTTATAAAAGTAAACCAGATTGGAACCCTCACTGAAACACTCGATGCGATTGAAATGGCTCATAGGGCGGGGTATACTACAGTCACTTCGCATCGTTCCGGTGAAACCGAAGATGCTACAATTGCTGATATTGCTGTGGCAACAAATTCAGGTCAGATCAAAACCGGGTCACTTAGCCGGTCTGACAGGATCGCCAAATATAACCAGCTTTTAAGAATTGAAGAAGAGCTTGGGAGTACTGCCAATTATGGATACGAAAAATAATTATTGAAGTAAATCTTTGCAAGCCGGTTCGATTAAGAACCGGCTTTTTTTATTTTGAAGAGACAGTCTCTCATAACATTTAATTCACATAATTTAATAAACCTGTTAGAAGTATAATTCATAATCTTTAAAAATAATAGCCTATTTTATTTGATTTATAAATTAGGGATATACAAAATTTCAATGGATAAAAGTTATATAGCCTTATCCTGATTTTGAAGAAGTTATCATTTAAGAGGAAGCGATTATTAAGAAGTTGAATTAAATGATTGTTCATGTAAAAATTAGCCACTCTTTTTTATCTAAATATTAATGAAATCAAAAAAATGGTAAACTGAACACTATTTACATATTGTTATTTAATTTACTGTTCAATAAATATATAAATCTTTATTTCTAATTGAAAAAATTTGTTATTTTTACATAAAGCCGTAAAAGTTAACGCAGTTTTAATCTTAATTCATAAACTTTATGTTGAATCTTAAACAAATACTTTACGACAAAATTCTGGCATGGAGGCCAAGAACTGAAAAACTCATGAAAGAATACGGAGATGTTAAGGTAGATCAGGTTACAATTTCTCAGATTATAGGTGGGATGCGTAACATTAAAAGTCTGGTTACAGACATTTCGTATCTTGATCCTCAGGAAGGTATTAGATACCGTAATTATACACTGCCCGAGGTATTTGAAAAATTACCTAAACCAAATGGTGCTGAAATGCCTTATGTTGAAGGACTTATTTATCTATTACTCACAGGAGATGTCCCCAATAGTAATGAAGTTTCGGATGTTGCTGATGAGATTAATAAAAGGAGAATTCTCCCAAGGTATGTGTATGAAGTCATAGATGCGTTTCCAACTAACAGTCATCCAATGTCCATATTCTCATCAGCTATCATGTCAATGTCCAGGGAGTCTTTCTTTAATAAAAAATATCGATGTGGTATGAACAAACTCGATTACTGGGACCCTACCTTTGAGGACGCACTGAATCTTCTTGCCAAGCTTCCGGAAATTGGTGCTTATATTTATCGAAAATTATACCGGGATGGTAAAAGGATTATTTCTAATCCGAACCTGGATATGGGTGGTAACTTTGCTCATATGATGGGGATTGAAAAGCCTTATGACGATGTTACTCGTATGAACCTGATTATTCATGCTGATCATGAAAGTGGAAATGTAAGCGCTCATACTGCTCACCTTGTAGGGAGTTCATTATCTGACGTTTATCTTTCAACCTCTGCAATGGTAAATGGTCTGGCTGGACCTCTTCACGGTCTTGCAAATCAGGAAGTATTGAGATGGATTCAAGATCTTAGTAATAAAATGGAAGGAAAAATTCCAACTGAAAGTGAATTGAGCAAGTTTGTCTGGGATACACTCAAAGCAGGACATGTAATTCCAGGATATGGTCATGCTGTTTTGCGTAAAACAGATCCCCGGTATTCACTCCAACGGGAGTTTTGCCAGAAGCATCTACCTGATGATCCATTATTTATTTATACAGATTTGTTGTTTAAGGTTGTCCCCGATATTCTTATGAAGCACGGAAAGGCTAAAAATCCTTGGCCAAATGTTGATGCACAGTCTGGAGTCATACAATGGCATTATGGATTAACAGAATATGATTTTTATACAGTACTGTTTGGTATTGGAAGGGCCATTGGTGTTTGTGCTAATCTTGTCTGGGACCGTGCATTAGGTTATCCGATTGAGAGGCCTAAATCATTAACCACTGAAATGCTTGAAAAACTTGCAATGGGGGACAATACAGATAATTAATCTTGCTAAAAATAATAATGAGTAAAACCCGGAAAACCGGGTTTTTTTATTATCTGTTGCTATCTTAAGCTGATGGTTTGATTAGAATACTGTAGAAAAGAATTCCATGAAAGTAAAATTAACATGAAGGAAAGTGTCAGATAAACCGGAATAACAGGTTCATGAAAAAATATTATATTTATCAGATACAGACACATATTTTTTGAGATACATAAATTTCCTTGCGAAAAGAAAAAGGATAATCTTGAAGAAAGAAATGGTAACTGGTGAATAAACATTGCCAGGCGAATAATATCCTTATCACCGGTATTAAAGTATTTCCTTGAGTAATTATTAATTTAATCAGTTAATATTGCCAACCCTTTTTTCTACTAATGCTTTCATTTTCTGAATAAGTATTTCTACCTGGAAAGGTTTACTTATGTAATCATTCATGCCAACCGCGAGGCAGTCTTCTCGGTCACCCGAAAAAGCATTAGCAGTTATGGCAATAATTGGTGTCTGATTACTTGTTGAGGATTCCATTTCCCGAATTTTTTTTGCTGCAATAATACCATCCATCACAGGCATCTGGATATCCATGAGTATAATATCATATTTCGATGAGCTAAATTTAACCAGTGCTTCTTTACCATTATTTGCCACATCAATATTGTTGACCATATTTCTCAGGCTGAGAATCACTATTTTTTGATTTATCTGATTATCTTCTACAAGCAAAATATTAGCCTCCTTAAGCTTAATCGACCTTTGTTCTTCAAAAACAACCTTTTCAGGTATATCTTCAATTTTATTCTGTAAGTCTTTCTGGAAATTCAGAATAAAAGAAAATTCCGTTATGACTCCTTTTCGTTGAATAGTTAGCTTGCCTCCTGAGTGTTCAATTATCATCCTTGTATTTTGCAGGTTATCCGGAAACACCTGCGGAACAGGTTTGATCCCTGCCGGATCATTTTGAACATTTTTTATATCTCTGAAATAACTTTCAATCTTGAATAATATATGAATGTCTTTCTTAGTCTCATGCTCTGGTACTACTCTTACAGAAATTGTTTGAACCAATGATTCCGGGGGAACAAATAAAATATTCTGAATAAGATTGAGGAAAATCTGTTTTATCTTAATGGGATCACCTATGATATAGTTCTGAATTTCTGGTGATACATCGATACTAAAAATAAGATCCTTCCTATCAGAATAGAGGTGAGAAATGCTAATAAGAGTATATGTCAGATTAAAACTGATCAGGCTTTCTTTTATTCTAACAAAATCTGGTTGTGAAATATTGACTATCTTATCCACACCTTCAACAAGATTATTAGTGGATGCTTTTAATGTATCAATAAGATCTTTTTGAGTATGGTTCAATTCCCATTTATAAATGAGGTTATTAACCAGTATTATATTACTTAATGAAGTCCTGAGTTGATGCGATAAGCCTGCAATAAATTCATTTTTTTCATTGACTAAACGGGCTGCATGATCTGCTTTCTCCTTATGATCTTTAAGTAATTGGGTGAAGCTGCTGAAAAAAAAATAGAGCAAAAAAATGAAAAAGAAATAAACCCCGTAAAAGATAAGGTTAAATGATAAGCTTAAATCGGGGGATTTACCTGTAAATTGAATAGTTATCAATAAAAATGCCAAGCTTAAAGAAAGCAAACAACCCTTTTTCTTGCCGATGAGCAAAAAAGAAATAAATGGAAAGATAAAAATAAATATCCACCCAAAGGGCAAAAGTTCAGATTCAGAATAATTGAGGAGATTTGAAATTCCAATAAGGATTAGGAGGATTATTGAACTTATTTCATACTTCTTATTTGGTGAGAAAATGATCAGATTAATAAAGATAAGGATAAATATGCTTAAAAGGAGAATTGAAAGCATTAAATGGTTATCAAATAACTCAATGATTCCGGTGAATAACAAGAGGACTCCAGAAATATAGGCCGTCAAATTATAATAAAATATCTGATCCCGTTTATTTTCATCCTTTAAAAAATAGCCGGAGGTAAATATTTGTTTTATATTATTTACAAGATTCATGTAAGCCCATTATTTTTTGGAACGAATATTGCAGCAATATAAGGTAATTCTATTGCAATAGTAAAAATTGTTTACGGAATCTAAAACAAAATGTTGCTATTAGAAGTTATTATTTAGAAAATATCCTCGTATAAATCTGCTGTTTTCTTTTAAAAACTCAACCTAAATGGTAATTTTATATCATGGAACACAATATTAAATTTTTATTACTTTTTAAGTTAATGAGACGGTTTATTCTACTATTAATTTTAATAGCAGGAAATATTTCCATTATTTATTCCCAGAACCGGGAACAAAAATTGGAAAAATATACACCTGATTTTATGTTTAAAGATGGCATTTATATTAACTTCAGTCAGGTGAAAATGAATAATCCAATGCCAGCTTCAAGGATTGTATCTGATACACCACACGATGATCCCGATTTTTATAATAAACTACTCAACCTTAAGAGGATCACATATTTTGATGATTTTGGGGTTCAGCAATCTTTATCAGTTGATAATATCTGGGGATTTTGCAGGAATGGTATTATTTTCATTAAGGTTGGCAATGGATTTTCACGGGTTACTGTAATTGGGAATATTTGTCATTTCGTAGCGAATATTACTACCTATAATAGCAGATACTATGATCCATATTATTATAATCCATATTATTATAATCCATATAGTTACAACAGATATGGATACAATCCGGGATCATATTCAACAACAGAAATGAAACAATACCTTATTGATTTTGAGACAGGAAAAATCGTAAATTACGACGAACGAAATCTAGAGGTTTTGCTTATGAAAGATCCCGAATTACATGATGAATATGCCGCACTTAAAAGAAGGAAAAAAAAGCAATTGAAATTTCTTTATATCAGGAAGTTCAACGAAAGAAATCCCTTATTTGTACCAGTTAATTGAGAGTCATTTTCCCAATATAGTTCATTTTCAAATAGAATCCCTAACTAATACAAACTTCACAATGAAAAAGTTATTTATCTCAATAATCTTGGTTTTCCCTATGATTACTCTTTTGGCTCAAAGGGAATATCTTCCAACAATATCTGATCTAGAAAAATTCTATAAAACAAAAACTCTCGTTGTTCTGGAAGATAGTCCGATATCTGATTTTAATTTTGAGATTAAGGAAGTCATGGCCAGGGAATGGAAAATGACTAATTTTGAATTTATCAAAAATTCAGATTTTGCTGAGAAATCTAAAGATGAAAACTTTTCATTTATATACACTTCACTTGTGAGTTTTGAGAAGGATAAGACAGATTCAAGATATGTTTTTCTTCATCTCTCCTTGGGCGGCGACAACTTTTCACTTGACGACTTGAGGGACCTGGTTTCTGTCCCACTTGGATTTTATGGTGTAGATCCTGAAAATTATATTTACAAAATCGGTATCATGATCCGTTTTATGCAAAATCATGTGAATCTTATTTATAAAGAACCTGGATTGATAAGTAATAATATATTTAAACATTATAACGATAACATTCAGGATGCTCATGACAAAGTTCTATATGTTGTTGAAGATGAACTGGCCAATGAAGTTTCAACAGAAGCAAGGATTAAACAGGTCTATTCCTATAAATTTAAAATTGTAACAAGAGAAGAAATTAAGCAGGCGATTGTACAAAGTGATAAAAATGTCATATTTCTGCACAAGGTCGGTCCCGAGGGCAAGAAAATGAATGCTCGATGTTATAATATAATCATTGGTGCGGGTGATGCAAATTTCTACTATTTCGACTATCACAAGATAAGTGATAAAAAACCTGATGGATTCCTGAAATCAGACTTTATTAAACTGAATAAGTAAATTGTAATCTATTATTCCTGATCCATTATTGAAAGTATCGAGGCTTACTAGCCCGAATATTTATAAAAATATTCAGTTTAAAAGACATTCCTATGAGTATAAAGAATTTTTTCCAAACTTAAAATTGCTTTAATTTGAAGGATAAATTTTTGATGATATGGCTGAAACAAATGCTTCAATTCCAAAAGGTACCCGCGATTTTACACCTGCAGAAATGGTTAAGCGGCAATATATATTTGATATTATCCGTAATACTTTTAAGCTCTTCGGGTACCTCCCAATTGAAACTCCTGCAATGGAAAACCTCTCATCGTTGATGGGAAAATATGGAGAAGAGGGTGACAAATTATTGTTCAGGATATTAAATTCTGGAGATTTTTTATCAAAAATAGAGAATAAGGATATGAATCTTTTGGATTCAGGCTCAGTTGCGAATCAAATTTCTGAAAAAGGATTAAGATACGACCTAACTGTACCCTTCGCACGATTCGTAGTTCAACACAGAAATGAAATTAATTTTCCATTTAAAAGATATCAGATTCAACCTGTATGGAGAGCCGACAAACCACAAAAAGGCAGATACCGGGAGTTCTATCAATGCGATGCAGATGTCATTGGTAGTGATTCAATGTTTAATGAGGCTGAACTTATTAAGATAATAGATCATGTATTTAATAGGTTAAAAATTCCAGTTAGTATCAGGTTGAATAACCGAAAAGTCCTTGCAGGTATTGCAGAGATTATTGGGGAATCGAAAAAACTAATCGAAATTACCACTGCGTTGGATAAATTTGATAAGTTGGGAAAAAAGTATGTCATTCAAGAATTAACTGAAAAGGGAATAAACAGATCAGGGATTGAGTCTTTAATAACCATTTTTGAATTAGAAGGATCCATAACTGAGAAAATGAATTTCATGGAGAATTTGCTTAAAGATTCCGAAATTGGAAATAAGGGTATTGAGGAATTAAAGCTATTAATTAGTCTTGTATCATTATACAATATTAAGCAGGAATTTCAATTTGACCTTACACTTGCCAGAGGATTAAATTATTATACAGGTGCCATTATTGAAGTTAAGGCTCTTAATTCTCCAATAGGAAGTTTATGCGGAGGAGGTCGATATGACGATCTTACAGGGATTTTTGGATTACCCGGAATATCTGGCGTAGGAATATCTTTTGGAGCTGAGCGTATGTATGATGTTTTGGAACAATTGAACTCTTTCCCTTCTGAAGCAGAAACAGAAACAAAGGTACTTTTCATTAATTTTGGAAATGATAAATTAGCAGAAATATTCCCCATTGTTAATCGACTGAGAGAAGCAACAATAAATACGGAAATTTATCCAGAACCGGTTAAAATCAAAAAGCAAATGAGTTATGCAAATAATAATCGTATTCCATTTGTAGCACTTGTTGGAGAAAATGAAATTTCAAAAGGTATGATAACACTTAAAAACATGGAATCTGGTAAACAAAGTCAAGTGAACCTGGGAAATCTCATTAATATGTTGACGAAGAATTAAAATCCTTAGAATTTGAAAAACCCTGTTTTAGATTATTTAGAGGGATATCATAAGTCCGGTTCGAAATATTCCTTTTTCTTCAATTCCCTTTATCACGACTTCTCCCATGTTATAAAGCATTGACAAACCTCTTTTTTTTTCTGTAATTGACGATCAAATCTTATACAGTATATTATGATCCACGAGATTAGCTGCCAGGTCATTGATTTTAGGAAAATCACGTCCATTATAAATGAAAATGCAAAGCTAAAACTATCGAATGAATCGGTCTTTAAAATTATTCGATGCCGGGATTATCTGGATAAAAGGTTAGAAAACGAAGATGAAATTCTTTATGGAATAAACACAGGATTTGGATCTCTTTACCATAAAATAATATCGAAGGACGATCTTGGATTACTCCAGAAAAACCTTGTAATGTCACATGCTTGTGGTGTAGGGGAAGAAGTTCCCGGGGAGGTAGTAAAACTCATGCTCTTCCTTAAAATTCAGTCACTTTCATATGGTAACTCGGGAGTTCAGCTTCAAACAGTTCAACGATTAATTGATTTTTATAATGAGGACATGTTACCAATTGTATATGTATATGGATCACTGGGTGCTTCCGGAGATCTGGCACCCCTGGCTCATCTCAGTCTGCCATTGCTTGGATTGGGAGAGGTGAATTTCAAAGGGAAGAGATTTAATTCTATCGATATATTGAAAAAATTTGGGTGGGAACCTATCGATCTTAAATCCAAGGAGGGGCTTGCTCTACTCAATGGTACCCAATTCATGAGTGCATATGGAGTTCATTTGTGTAAAAAAGTATTTAAATTATCCCAAATTAGTGATATTGTCGGAGCTCTTTCCTTAGATGTATTTGACGGAAGACTGGAACCTTTCCATGAACTGATTCAGAAAATCAGACCTTATGAAGGACAAATCAAAACGGCAAAAAGAATTCGCTGGCTCCTCGAAGGTAGTGAATTGATTTCCAGGAATAAAGAGCATGTGCAAGATCCATATTCATTTCGATGTATTCCTCAGGTTCATGGGGCATCTAAAGATTCAATAAACTATGTGGCATATGTTTTTCAGCGTGAAATTAACTCAGTGACAGATAATCCTACAATTTTTCCTGAAGAAGATCTTATTATTTCAGCAGGTAATTTTCATGGTCAACCTCTTGCACTTGCCCTTGATAATTTGTCTATTGCTATGTCAGAACTAGGGAATATTTCTGAGCGACGGATTTACCAACTCGTCTCAGGTAACCGGAATCTACCACCATTTCTGGCAGCTGATCCGGGATTAAACTCAGGATTCATGATCCCACAATACACAGCTGCTTGTATGGTTAGCCATAATAAACAACTTTCGACCCCGAGTTCAGTGGATAGTATAGAATCAGCACAAGGTCAGGAAGATCATGTTAGTATGGGTTCAAATGCTGCTCTTAAAGCCTTTAAAGTAATGGAAAACCTTGAAAGGATTCTTGCTATTGAATTTTATACTGCTGCTCAAGCCCTTGATTTCAGGCGCCCTGCAAAATCTTCACCATATCTTGAAAAAATTTTTAATGATTATCGTCTGAAAGTGAAATTTGTTGAGAAAGATATTGTTATGTACAATGATATAAATAATACAATAGATTTCATTCAGAATTTTCGTCCAGATTTTCCTCCAGAGGATTACGAAACTGATATTCGAGGTTGATTTTATAATTTTGTGTTTTTTTCGTAAATTTTTATAACATTTCAACATATTCTTACGTAAAATAATTGATGAGAGGTGTGTTTATATCTTTAGTTATGGATGATAAAGGGAAAATAAAAGTGCGGATAATATCCCTTCTGAAAAACAAAGGAAGTCTCTATGTGGGAGATATTATTAAAGAAATGGAGATTTCTCCTAAGTCAGGTTATAAATTTATCAATGACTTAAGAAAGAAGGGATTGTTGAAGATTCAACCAGGTTCACCAAAAATAATACTTGCTAAGTCACCTTAAATTAGGAATATACCCTCAAAGGTGAAGGACCATTGCTTGAATCTTTAAGAGATATTTCCTCCCAGATATGGGAGATAGGTTTTTATGGCAATTATTGCAGATCAAAAATCAGGATTACAAGCTGAATAATGTAATTGGTTTTAACCTCTTAGTTCAACATTAGAATGCCCTTCCTCTTTGACCTTGATTGTTCGGTCGTCTCTCTTTTATCTGATTTAAAATGTAGGCTTTAAACTGGTTCTCAGTAATATAAATTTTTATAACTTTTTTCGGTGGTAAAATATTCAGAAATTTCTGGTTGAACACTTCGTTTAAAGATGTTTCTTCTTTCGAAAGATTCAAATATTTGTCCAATGATTCATTTATTTCCTTGTCGGATAAAAAATCACCATTTTTCATAATATATCTGAATAGAAGACGTCTATCCTCGTTGATTTTCTCACGGCGGTTACTGAAATCTTTATAGACAGGCCAGAATTTTTGTGCTTCTTCAGTTGTAAGGTCAAGTCTTTCTGTAAAGAATGCAATTCGTATTGATTCAATCTTATCCATGTAGTTTTCTGGTTGACCATACGATAAAGATCTGGGTAAAAATATTATGAGGGAAATGACTATTACTACATATATTATCTTGTATTTCATAATCTTGGTATTAATATTATTAAAGCTCTTTTACTAATAATTCGATATCATAATCCGAATAAAGTAGGTATTCTACCATAGCACTAAGTTTCTCTTCATCAGCTGAGATGGTGTGTTCTAAATTATTTGTTGAAGTCTCTGAATAAAGTTCATAAAGCATATAATCATCAATATCACTCAGTTGATAATCATAATTTTCAGTAAGCTCTGAGGCAGGAAACAGAGATGAGTCAGTATCTGCCAATAAATATTTGACGCCAGAATATATTATGATTAAAAGCCCGATAAATGAAGCTGCGAAAGCAAGCCGGTGCCTGATAGTAATTTGAATTCCTTGCAAAACGCTGGAAGTTTTCTCCTGGCCGATGATCTTATCCTTCAAACGGGAGGAGAAATTTTCAAAATATTTTTCCGGAACAATGAAACTATTTTTCTTTTCAATATCCTTTAGACCAGAGATATATTTTTCCTCAGCAGACATTTCTCTTTTTGTAATTTTTGACATATGAAGGTATAAATGGTTTAATAATCTTTAAGGTATTTTTCAATTTTTTTTATTGCGTGATGAAATGAAGCTTTAAGAGCTCCTACAGAAGTTCCAAGTATTGCTGAAATTTCCTCATATTTCATTTCATCAAAATATTTCATATTGAAGATAATCCTTTGTTTTTCAGGTAGTTTGAGTATAATCTGCTGAAGTTTAAGTTGTAATTCATCACCATCAAAATATTCATCAGTTTTTAATGATTCAGCGAGTTGTCTTTCCAGGTTATTGAAAGATAAAATGGACTTTGCCTTTTTTTGTTTTAAAAAATTAAGGGCCTCATTAGTTGCTATCCGATATATCCATGTATATAAAAGAGACTCTTCGCGGAATCCTTGCAAGCCTTTCCATACTTTTATGAATGTATTCTGCAGCACATCATCCGTATCGTGATGATTAATAATTATTTTTCTTATATGCCAGTAGAGTCGCTCCTTATATGTCTCTACAATCAGATTAAAGGCATAATCCTCACTTCCTTTTTTTCGTAAAATAGCGATAAGTTCAGGTTAGCTGAGTTACAATCTAAATTTTTTATATTTGATGGATTCTATGCCAAATGGTTTAATTATTCTGGAAAATTATCGTAGGCTAGCGAAGCTCAATAGTTGACACCTCCCCCGATTTTACATCAAAATCTTTTATTAACGTAAAGTTTGAGCTTTTGCTGTTTGCTGGTCGGAAAATTACCCGGTATATTCCAGGTTGAATTAAAATCGTTTGTTGTTTTAATGCGGGATGAAGATTGTAGACCCATTCCTGATTATCTGTCTGCAGATGGTATACACTGCCAAAACCGTTAGAAAGGCCTGAAAAAGTAATAATTCCAGGTTGGGGGATTTCAATGGAAGTGGTCTGGCTCTGCCTTATTTCAACATCTTTTATGTATAGTCTGGGAATTGTTGGAATTTCCAAATCATACCTTCCAATAAGGTATTTCTCAGCTTCGTCTATTTCTTGTGTGTTTAGGGTTTTTATTTCGCCATGTTTTCTTACTGTAAATAACAAGTTTTCATAAGGCTTGTTTTTAGGTGTTTTAACCTTCAGGAATCCCTGTGCGGCATTAACAGCAATGATAGTATGTTTGCCAGGAAATATATTGACGCTATCTATTTCTATTGGCGGTAAAGTATTAATTATCAGACGATAAGTAACAAGATGATCAAGATAAAGTGTATCAGGATTTCCTTTACTGTTTAAAGTATGAACCAGATTATATTTAATTTTATCAGAAAACTGATCAAAAAATGTCATATTAACATTGGTTTCCGTTGGGAACCCTTCTTCATCTAAAAGATTTACTTGAGTGGTTGTAGTATTTAAAATCTGGGTAATAACAATTCCGAGACTTTCTTTGAATTTATTTTCATTTTGCGCATTAACATAATGTCCAACGCAATCAAAGGTTTCTTTGAAGCTTGGATCAATACCTATACCAATAATGAATGGTTTAAGAATAATACCTTTTTTCTGTAAATCCATTGACACAGCACAGGGATCTCCATCGCAAGCCTCAATGCCATCAGTAATTAGCAAAATAATATTTCTGCAATTATCGCAAGCGGGAAAATCACTTCCAGCCATCATTAATGAATATGCTATTGGAGTAGTCCCTTTTGGTGCAATAAAACGAAGTTTTTGATGTATCCTCGAAGCTGTATTCGGCCCGAAATCAACCTCTAATTTAGTATCATTACAGTCCTGCGGAGGCACAGGATTTTGATGACCATAAATCCTTAAAGCCATTTCAACATTTTGCACATTTTGCAAGCTATCAACAAGATCATTCAGTATTTTCCTTGCAATATTAATTTTAATGTCACTGTCCCAGGTACCTGACATACTTTGTGATGCATCAAGGACAAAAAGAATTCTGGTAAGAGTCTGCTTTTTCCCTTGATTTTTTTCCTGACCTGAAGTAAGAAATAAAACTGAATTCAATAACAGGATTAATAGAATTAGAAGGCTGTTTTTGAATTTTCTTAAGCGCATTGTCGTTAATTAAAATATAAGATATAAAAGTTAAAAAAGTATATTCCAAAAATTACTGTATAAATAAATGAAGATTTGAAAGAGTAGCATCATCTGTAAACTTTATAGGAAAATTTATGATGCATTCTTATTTGATTCAATTTTTATTTTATAGATATTCTGTAATCATATAAATGGAAATAATCTGCCTATTTTCAATTTTCCCAAAAGGGAAAAGGTAATATTTGATTTACTTTCTGATATCCTCAAGGAATGATAAGGCTTTCTGATAAATATTTTCAGCGGTAAATCCAAGTTTCTCATCGAGCACTTTATATGGAGCAGAATAGCCAAAACTTTCGAGACCTATTATCATACTTCGTGAAGTCATAAGACCTGATAAGGTTATCGGAAGCCCAGCAGTTAGACCAAAAGTTGGTATCTGGCTGGGAATAATTTCCCTTTGATACGCTTTATCCTGATCCCTGAAAAGTCCTTCAGATATTGCTGAAACTACCTGAATATCAAAGCCTTTTCTTTCCTCAAGAAGCAAAGCACCGGCGAGCAAAGTTGAAACTTCAGAACCACTGGCGATCATAATTAAATCAGGAATTCCTTTAGCTCTTTTAACGATATAGGCACCCTTTATAGCGTTTAAAGCATCATTAAACCGTGTATTGCCAGGTAAACCAGGGATGCTTTTAATATTCTGGCGGGAGAGGATCAATGCGGTTGGTGTTTCAGTATTTTCAAGGGCAATTTTCCAAGCAATGGAAGTTTCAATGGCATCAGCTGGTCTTAAAACCAGCATTGACCTATCACCTGAATGGTTTTTCAGGTGTTCCATTAACCGGATCTGGGCTTCTTGTTCAACCGGTTGATGTGTAGGACCGTCCTCGCCAACTCGGAACGCATCATGGGTCCAGACATATTTGACAGGTAATTCCATAAGTGCAGCAAGACGTACAGCAGGTTTCATATAATCTGAAAAAACAAAGAAAGTGCCACAAACAGGAATAATTCCGCCATGCAGGGCAAGACCGTTTGCAATTCCCGCCATTGTCAGTTCTGAAACTCCTGCCTGAAGAAATGCACCTGAAAAATTTCCTTTTCTGAAGGCCTTGGTTTTCTTAAGGAATCCATCAGTTTTATCAGAATTCGATAAATCAGCTGAGGCAACGACCATATTTTCAACTGACTGTGCAAAATGAGCTAATATGGCTGAAGAAGCCGACCGTGTTGCACTATCTTCCTTCTGTGGAATGG
This sequence comes from uncultured Bacteroidaceae bacterium, assembly GCA_964553465.1. GTDB lineage: Bacteria > Bacteroidota > Bacteroidia > Bacteroidales > CAZKMG01. The sequence continues at coordinate 7,686 of CAZKMG010000003.1, read as the reverse complement.
AACTAAAGTCTATCTGAGGAATTTCAGCCTGCAAGAATCTTTGAAGTTTTTTGGCCAGTACTGGATTTTCTTTTTCCCATTTTTTTTGTTCCGATTTCTTCTGCTGAGCAATTTTTCTTTTTTGATCCAGAATTTTGGAATAATATTCAGCTACATCCGGAAAAATAAGAAAGGGATTTTCAGGATCTCCTCCAAGGTTGAGTACTGTTTTCTCGAATGAAGCTCCCGCTTCACCAAGTGGCATGCCATGAGTGGATGTTTGCCTTTCAAAACTTTCACCTGTTGCAGTTAATGCACCTTTACCCATAATTGTTTTACCAATAATAAGGCTGGGTTTATCTTTTTCATTAAGCGCATTTTGAAGTGCTTTTCGGATAGCATCAGGATCGTTTCCCTGTATGGTTGAAACACTCCATCCCCAGGCCTTGTATTTCGCCTCTGTATCTTCGCGGGTAACTTCCTCAGTTTTTGTTGAAAGTTGAATATCATTGGAATCATAGAACATGATTAAATTGCTTAATCCTAGAAATCCCGCTATTCGTCCTGCTCCCTGGGATATTTCTTCCTGAATACCTCCATCGGAGATAAAAGCATAAGTTTTATGGGCCATCCATTCTCCAAAACGACTTACCAGGAATCTTTCTGCAATGGCTGCTCCAATGGCCATTGTATGTCCCTGTCCCAATGGACCGGAGGTGTTTTCAATACCACGTTTAACATCCAGCTCAGGATGACCCGGCGTCGGACTTTTCCACTGTCTGAAATTTTTTAAATCATTAAAAGTAAATTTTCCAATCATTGTCAGGACAGAATAAAGCATTGGAGACATATGTCCAGGATCAAGAAAAAAACGGTCACGGTTTGGCCATGACATGTCATCAGGATCAAAGTTCAGGAATTCAGTATATAAAACATTAATGAAATCGGCTCCGCCCATCGCTCCTCCAGGATGACCAGATTTGGCCTTTTCAACCATTGCGGCAGAAAGTATTCTTATATTGTCAGCTGCTCTTATAACAACATTATTGCTCATGTTTAAAGATTTTAGGTTATTCAGGTGATATCTGGTTTATATAAACATTATTGCCGCGATAATGATTTATTATCTTTGGTTTATAAAAAGTCTAATTCTCTGAAAAGATTTTCACATATAAAGTCATAGATTATGATTCTAAAAAGGTCATAAAAATAAGGAATTCTTCGTTAAGAACATATTTTTATGATGAGTTTTGCAGGACAATTTGAGTTAAGGATTTCGAAATAAAAGTGTATTTTTGGAATGATAAAATAAAGTTCAAACCATGGGACTACAATGTGGTATCATTGGGATTACAAATACCGGTAAAACAACTTTGTTCAACTGCTTGTCAAATAATAAAGCTGAATCGAGTAATTTTGCATTTAGTTCAAGTAAATCGAATATAGGGATAATTAATGTACCCGATAGCCGGTTATATAAAATTGCCAGCCTGATTCATCCTGCCAAAATAATTCCTGCAAGCGTTGAGATCCTTGATATTCCGGGATTAACCAAGGGTTCAAGCAAAGGAGAAGGAGTAGGTAATAAATTTCTTGCAGATATACGGAACACTGATGCTTTAATTCATGTTCTCCGATGTTTTGATAACGAAACTTTGACGCATATTGAAGGAACTGTTGATCCGGTCAGGGACAAGGAAACAGTTGACCTTGAGTTGCAAATTAAAGACCTTGAATCGATTGAAAAGAAGATCCAGCGTTTAGAAAAAGTTGCCAAAATAGGAGATAAGGAATCAAACAGGGGAGTAGAGGTATTGAATATTTATAAGGAACATTTGGAATCGTTTCAGTCGGCCCGCACGGCTCCGGTAAGTGATAATGATAAAAAATATATTGAAGATCTATTTCTCTTAACCAGTAAACCTGTACTTTATGTGTGTAATGTGGATGAGTCATCCGCGTCACACGGGAATGATTATGTCAAAGCAGTCATGTCTGCCGTAAAGGATGAAGACACAGAAGTACTGATAATTGCTGCTGGACTTGAAGCTGAAATTGCAGAACTGGAAGAAGATCAGGACAGAATTGCTTTTCTTCAGGATTTTGGGTTAAATGAACCGGGAGTTAATAAACTGGTCAGGTCAGCCTATTCATTGTTGAATCTTCAATCCTTTTTTACTGCCGGGCCAAAGGAAGTGAGGGCCTGGACTATCAAAAAAGGGATGACTGCTCCTCAGGCTGCCGGAGTTATACATAGCGATCTTGAGAGAGGATTCATCAGGGCTGAAGTAATGAAATTTGAGGATTTTATTAAATTCGGTTCTGAACATGCCTGCAAGGAAGCGGGCAAACTATCTGTTGAGGGAAAATCATATATAGTGGGTGATGGTGATATTATACATATTAGGTTTAATGTATAACACAAACAATTTATTTCGATAAATAAGGTTCAATACTAATAGGAAGCATTTCAATATTATTTCGGTAAACTGGAATTAAAGGGGTGAATTAATAATTTATTTAAATTGTTCAGAATGATCCTTAAGACAATTTTTCTTAGGGATTTCATATGTCGTTTTATGGGAGTCCGTCCAATTTCTGTTTTCATGAATTATTTTGAAGTATTTATTAGGAGAAAAAATATGAGCTTTACCTTGACATGAGGCAGTTTATTCTTATTTTAACCCTTCTATCATCATGGTTCGTTAACCTTTTGTCACAGCAAACTGATCGTGAAAAAGCCGATTCATTACTAAAGGTTAGGGGAGAAGCCTATGTTGCTATCCCAAATTCTACCTTAAAAGCAGCTCATGGCTTTCCTGACAAACTTATTTTTGATAGAATCGAAGATTCCTTATCTTATTTTTATGTTAATTATGATGCATTTAATCAACTGGTTAAATCAGGTCTTGATTTTTATTATGTGCTTCCTCCATCTCTTGCCAGTTCCGTTATCATGGCACATACAGTACAGGATGTGCTGAATGGTTCAGGTTATCCAACCTATCAGCAATACCTTGAGATCATGGATAGTTTCAGGAACAATTATCCCTCTATTTGCCGGATTGACACAATCGGGTATTCAATTCAAGGAAGGTTGATACTTTCAGCAAGATTGCATTCCGGAGAATATAGGAGTGGAGAGAAACCTGTATTGATGTATTCATCTACGATGCATGGAGATGAACCTCTAGGTTATGTACTGATGCTTAGGCTGTTGGATGAAATGCTAATCGGGTATGGGAAAGACAATTCTCTTACCCAACTTTTAGATGAAGCAGTTATTCTAATTAACCCACTTTCAAATCCTGATGGAACCTATATTGTAAATGATACAACCATATTTGGCGCAATTAGGGGAAACTCTAATTTTGTAGATCTTAACCGCGATTTTCCGGATTGCAGGGAAAGTCTCACCTATACAATTGCCGGTAGGCAAAAAGAGACGATGGCCATGATGACATATCTGGAAAAGTATAAACCTGTGATCTCGGCAAATTTTCATGGGGGAGCAGAAGTTTTAAACTATCCTTGGGATATGGCCTGGCATTATAACTATGGTAATGTATTTAAATACCCCTCAGATCTGGGTTGGTTCACTTTTATATGTAAGGAGTATGTTGATTCTACAAGGATTATCAATGCAGATTATTTAAAAACTGTAAATGCGGATGGATATTTAATGGGGGCAGAGTGGTACGATTTAACAGGAGGAAGGCAGGATTATGTTACTTATTTTTTAAGAGGAAGAGAAGTAACGGTCGAACTATCGGTAAATAAAATACCTTCATTTGCTGAACTTCCGGATTTTTGGAATATAAACCGGGTATCACTGATCAATTATTTACGCCAGGGCCTTTATGGAGTTTACGGGGAGGTCAGGGATTCACTGACAGGTCAGCCAGTTCATGCAAAAATATTTATCCCAATGCATGATTCCCTTAATGCTTATGTTTATTCAGATTATAAGACAGGAAAATTTTTCAGGTATCTATCAGCCGGAAGTTATCAATTTCAGGTAATAGCTGATGGTTATTTCCCAAAAATTATTTCTGGAATTCAGGTGAATAATTTTAAAAAAACAGAGATTAACATTGAGCTTGAATCAATAAAAAGTTTATTAAAAGATGTTAATTTACTGTTATTCCCAAATCCATTTCATGAAAAATTTTCGTTGCTATTACGGTCTGAAAATCAAGCGGATAACGCGCTTTATATTTATAATTTGAATGGAGAATTAATTTATTCAAGTGTATTTATATCTACTTCGGGAGTAGACTACATGGAGATCGATTTATCGGGTTATTCCTCAGGTATGTATATAATCAAACTTATTTCACCAGAGAAAACAATTTGGAGAAAAATAATTAAAACCGAATAAAGAAATATTTTATCCAGGAAAATAAGAAGTAATTAGTTTTATCTTAGTGCCGCATTTGGAGAGGTTCAAATATCGCAAGAGCATTCTGATTCTCTCAATTGATTTTTATTTTATAATACAATTTAAACAATTCTAGGGAATGACTATTGAGATATTAATTTCATCTGTATCTCTTGAACTGTTTTTTGAATCCCGGCGAGCGCATTACTCTCCGCCTAAGGCGGATCGTGAGAATAGTTCCCCGTAGCTCTGCTGCGGGGTTAGCGAGCAATAAAAATAAAAAAATCCTTAACGGGATCGATGATTACGCGCTTCGCTCGTGAGAGAAGTTCCTCGAAGCTTACTTCGAGGAGAATCAATTTCAATAAGTACGATCGTTTCACTGTAAAAATTAAAATATAATGGGGAAATCAGTAATATTTTTCATGTTAATAATGCTCATTTTTTCAGGAATGTTGACTGCTCAGGATCCTTCTGTCCCGCCAGAAAAGCCAAAATTAGTCATTGGTATTATCGTATCTGAAATGAGATATGATTATTTGACCAGGTACTGGGATAAGCTGGGGGAGGGCGGGTTTAAAAGGCTTATTAACAAAGGAGTATATTGCAAGAATGCCCATCATGATTATCTTATAGCTGAGTCAGGAGCTGGTTATGCAAGCATTGCAACAGGAGCCTATCCGGATGTGCATGGTATTGTTTCAGATTACTGGTATGACCGTTTAAAGGATAAGGTAATTTATTGTATTGGGGATGATAAAGAAAGCACAATTGGAGGCAGTTATGAAGAAGGATTATATTCACCCAAAAAAATGCTGGCTGGCACACTCTCCGATCAGGTGAGGATTGCAAGTCAATTTGAAGCAAAGTCATATTCGGTGTCTCTGGATCCGAAAGCTGCAGTTCTTTCTGGAGGACATACAGCCAACGCTGCTTATTGGTTTGATAATAAAAAAGGTATATGGATAAGCAGTTCATATTATCTTGATAGTTTGCCTTCATGGGTGAATGATTTTAACCATAAAGAAATCCCTGGCATATATCTGGATAAAGTTTGGGATCCTCTTCTTCCCATTAACGAATATAAAGAAAGTTTAGCCGATAAAAATATATTTGAAACTGGATTAGGTAGTAGAAATACATTCCCTTATGATCTTAAACAATTAAGTCTTCCTAAAAAAAACCAGAGAAATTATGAAATTCTGAAATACACTCCTTTTGGTAACACTTATACAAAGGACTTTGCCATTACAGTCATACTTAATGAGAATCTTGGGAAAGGGAAATTTACCGATTGGCTACAGGTTAGTTTTTCTGCTACATCTTTTATTGGAGAGAAATTTTCAGACAGGTCTGTTGAAATGGAAGATACATATCTCAGGTTGGACAAGGATCTGGAACATTTTTTAAATTTTATTGATGAACAGGTGGGGATGAAAAACGTACTAATCTACCTGACGTCAGAAAATGCCCTTGCCGATAACCCTGGGTTTCTTGCCGAAAAGGGGATGCCTTCTGGATATTTCGATTATAACAGTGCTATGGCTTTGCTTAGAACCTACCTTAACCTGATTTATGGTAATGGGGAATGGATAAAATTTTATTATGCTCAACAAATATTTTTAAATCGTCAGTTAATAGAGGACTCTAAGCTTTCTCTTATAGAATTTCAAGAT
>CAZKMG010000003.1:0-1640 GCA_964553465.1 uncultured Bacteroidaceae bacterium | reverse complement strand
AAGATAGGATTGCAAGTTTTATGATTCAGTTTGAAGGTATTTCCAATGTATTAACATCTACAAACCTTCTAACAAATAACTATACTCGAGGGTATTTTGAAAAGATTCAGAAAAGCTTTTCTCAGAAAAGATCAGGGGACATTCTTATCCACCTTTCACCCGGGTGGATTGAAAAAGGAATTGATAACCAATATGCCTCATCTTTGCATTTCGATAGTCATGTCCCCCTGGTTTTTTACGGATGGAAAATAGGCAGAGCAAATGTAACCAGGCCAATATCGGTCACTGATATTATGCCATCTATTGCCATATTTCTTGAAATTTCACGGCCTGGTAGCACACAGGGGAATATGATTCCGGAACTTTTTTAGAAGTGGTTATGCTAAATAAAATGAATCAAGATAATTGTTAAATAGAGTTGGGTAGATAATTTGGTCTTACTCCTGAATTTCCCGAAGTAAATTGTAAACGATACTGGTTAGTTATTCACCATGATTTAAGTAATGGTAGAGACCTGGATTACCTTGCCTGAGATAATTCAATTAAAGATTCAGGATTTTCTTCGACAGCAGAACTTATTACTATCAGATCGGCTCCAGCATCAAATATCTGCCGGGCGTTATGTTGGGTCCGTATACCACCTCCAACCATAATAGGCAGCGATATATTTTTTCTCACCTCTGAAATAATTTGAAGTCCGACTGTATTTGAAGCTCCGCTTCCGGCTTCAAGATAGATTAACTTTAATCCAAGCATTTCACCTGCAATTGCAGTTGCTAAAACAATTTCGGGTTTGTCAGAAGGTATGGGCTGGGTATTACTCATATATTCAACCGACGTAGTTTTCCCGTTTTCAATTAGGATATACCCGGTTGGTATTACTTCAAGTTTGCTGCTTTTAATCCGGGGTGCAGATAAAACGTGCTGTCCGATTAAAAAGTCTGGATTACGTCCTGAAATTAGGGAAAGGAAAAGGATGCCATCAGCGAGATTACAAACCTGCATAATGTTTCCAGGGAAAATGATCACAGGAATTTTAGATTTTTCTTTGAGAAAAGAAATTGTATCTCGAATTTCACCCCACAAAAGACTTCCTCCTACAAAGAAAAAATCTATTTTATTTTCCTCTGCTAGGGTGGCAATTATTTCGATGGATGTTGTTGAATGCTTATCGGGATCGATGAGTATCGCTATCTTTTTATTGTTCCTCTCAAGTATAGATTGATAGATTTTCATTTATTTTGATGTCCATACAATTGCATAACCATCGATTTCCTGGTAGTTTAGAATAAAATCCTCTATACCATTATGATTTAAAACTCTGCCTTTTATGGTACCGCTTTCCTTTGGATCAAAAGGGAATAAAGTCAGATTTTCCTTAAAATTAATATCCTGTTTATCGCAAATTTTATAGATTGCTTCTTTACCGCACCAATGTAAATAAAAATGATATCGTTTGAGTTCGGGATCATTCGTTATAAATTCCTGACTGTTCACAAATTTATTTCCAAGATTACCTATTTTACCTGTCACATCTAATGTCAAAACCATTTGCCCGTAAGGAGTTGAATGTAATTTCTCACCCCACTTACCTGTAAATTTCACAGATGCATCACCTATCTTTTCTTCAGATGCTGTTC
>CAZKMG010000002.1:28858-32169 GCA_964553465.1 uncultured Bacteroidaceae bacterium | reverse complement strand
TGCAGAATGCACCATCAAAACCAAAACCAGAGTAAAAATAATAAATATACCTGAATAAATATTCAAAGATCATGAATTAGTTATCAGTTATTTTTCGTTCTGTACTGTCCTTCAAAATTCCCCGATCCCTTTTTGTTATAAAATTTTTTTAATTCAAAATAATTCATACTTTTGCAGTCCAAATTTCTGTTTAGCTAGTAAATAACAAATATTAAAGTTGAAATGGCACATCATTCCTCAGCAAAGAAGAGAATCAGGCAAACTGTAACCAGGGAAGAGTCGAACAAATATTCAGCAAAAACAGCACGTAATGCTGTGAAAAAACTCCGTTTGATATCTGATAAACCTGCCGCTTCAGAACTATATCCCAAAGTTGTTTCCATGCTGGATAAACTGGCAAAGAATAATGTAATTCACAAAAATAAGGCAAGCAATCTAAAATCAAAACTTCATAAACACGTTGAAGGCCTAAAGTAAGAATTAGCTTAACATAACATCAACCGTTTCGTAATTAATATGAAACGGTTTTTTTATTTCTGGTTCAACCAGGATCCTATGTTAAAGAATTAATAAATAGCGACTTACTATATCAATATTTTTAGTGTCACTGTGGATGATGAACTTTATTAATTGAATTCTCTTTTAAACCTGCTAAAATAATAAGTAGAATTACAGAAAGTATCATCCCCCATGCCCATAAGGGAAATACAGGAGTTTCATCTGCAGCATAGCTATGCAATCCTTTAGAAAGGTAAAAATTTACACCCACAAATGTCATTATAACACTTCCAAATCCAATCACTGAAGCCGAATTAAAAATGTATGCACTTTTAAGCTTAGGGATTAACCTGAAATGTAGAATAATAGCATACGTAATCACAATAACAAGTGCCCATGTTTCCTTTGCATCCCAACCCCAATATCTGCCCCACGATTCATTCGCCCAAATTCCACCCAGAAAAGTACCCAGGGTTGCCAAAACGATCCCAATGATAAGATTCATTTCATTAATATACGTAAGTTCCTCAATGACCAGGCTAAGTCGACGTGTGTTAGCCGGTGATTTAAAGAGTGAAATAAATAAATTAATCATTCCAAGAATAAATCCTGATCCCAGAAACCCATAACTTATCGTTATTACGGCCACATGAACAATCAGCCAGTAGGATTTTAAAACTGGTTGTAAGTTCGTAAGCTGAGGATCATAATTGCTATGGCCGGCTGTCATTAAAATGAAAAATGCCAGAAGTGCAGTTGAAGCAAGAGCAATTTTTGAATTCCGTATATAAACAAATCCCGCAAGTAATCCCCCCCATGCAATAAGTAATAAAGCTTCATATCCATTGCTCCAGGGTGCATGTCCTGAAAGGTACCATCTCAATCCTAACCCATATGAATGGTAAAGAAATGCAACTCCTAATAATGCTATAAAAAAGTTGAGTGAATAATTTATAATGCGCTTCTTTCCTGTGCTCAAATTATCAATAAATGCAAGGGAAAGAAGGATTAAACTTAACAATCCGTAAATATTTTTTAAATGCAGGAATATTTTTGCATTATTGTAATAAATCTCAAAATTTATCTTTGATTTTGATGGAATTAGTTTTGAAGAGCTGCTATTTTGCTGAATGGCTTCAATATAACCCAATATTTTATCAGATCTCGAATAATCATTAGAATGAACAGCATCAATCAAACTTATTATGTAGGAATGCATAATTCCGTTATAACTTAATACGGGGATTTGCAGATCATCCTTTATGAAATTTATAGCCCCGGAAAGAGGAACATATGCAAGCGTATCCGTCGAACAGACCCATGTATTGTTAATTGATCCCTGCAATGGAAAAATCTTAAGTAACTCACCACTAAACATCATCATACAAATGTTTACGCGCTCATCTACCTTTATTATTTCTTTATCAAATTTATTTTGCTCTGATTGCTTTTTCCTGAAAGCTTTTTCACCATAATCTGCTAATTTATATTTTGACTGATCATCAAAGAAATCAGCAAAGGCGGCATATTTACCCTCAATTCCCAGAAATTCTCTTACTGATTTTTCCCGGATATATATTATATTTTGTTGTTGCCAGAATTTTGGGTCCAGAAACATATCCATAAATACCTGCATACCACTCATTTTCCCCTTTTGAGCTGTTTCAAAATTATCTTTTCTTGATATTTTATGCATCACATCAAAGGCCAGGGTATTTAACGGCTCAAACCTTCCATTATAGGTTTGAACAACTAAATGCCCAAATTTATCAGCATGCAATTGATTTACTGGTGGCTGAATACTCTGTTGCGAGAACGATTTACCACTTAATCCAATGGCTATTAAAACTATCAGTAAAACTGTTTTTCTATTAATTCTTAATTCCCTTATTTTCCGCGTTAATCCCATGAATCGTGAATTTCTGTTGATCAATGTGAGGAAAAATCCTATTCCCAAAAGGAAATACCCGAAATAGGATACCCATGTGCCCCAAAAATCATGATTTACAGATAAAACCGTTCCTCCTTCATCCTGATCGTAAGAAGATTGAAAAAACCTGTAACCCTTATAATCCAGGACATTATTCATAAAAATTCTGTGATCTTCCTTTAGATTTTTATTTTCATCGATTAATTTCACTTTGCTCTCAAAGGAGGAGGGACTCATTGAGCCTGCATACCTTTCCAGGATAAAATCATCCAGGTAAATAGAAAAGGGTAATTTAATTTGTTTACTTCCATAAGCTAATCTTAGAATCACCCCATCAAGATTAACTTCCTGAAATTTAGGAACAAATTCCTCTCCTCCAAATACAGCAACTTCCTGCTCCCTGCCATTAAAACTTACATTCAGCAGTAAAGCGTCAACACCCTGCCCATTTTCATTTCCACGCACTAATTTCTTCCTGGCATCCCTGTGAAACCTGGTAAATATAAATATCGCATCCTGGGCTTTATAAATATAATTCTCTTTTAATTCTGCTATTGTGTTTTTAATGATAGTACCTTCTCCCTGGTCCATCATTAATTTATAGCTTATATCTACCGGAGAGATAAGATTCAATACCCCTTCTTTCTCCCTAATCTGAATTGCATCTGTAGCTTTTGAATTATTAAAGGCAATGGATATTCCTCCAATATCTTTTATCTCCCCTTCATTCAGAAATATTTTTTCCATCCGTTCTTTTCCAACAACTGCGAGCTCAAGGAAATTTGTTCCTCCCTCAATATTTTCTTCAATTTTTTCAACCGCATTTCTTATAAAATCTTTATATGAAATATCAATTTTACCCTTCCCGGCAAGATGAATACGC
>CAZKMG010000002.1:19995-28848 GCA_964553465.1 uncultured Bacteroidaceae bacterium | reverse complement strand
TTGTGAAACGAGTTATTTGTAATTTCACTCAGGTATAATAGCTTATTATACTTGTATTCTCGATTATTATCATTTACATCTACCTGGAGAAAAGGATCCGAGCTATATATGATATTTGATGATTCCCCTTCCCGGATGTGCATAATGCCTGTAAAACCGACATATCGGGTGATACCTGCACCAATAATGAGGACTATAAATGCAAGGTGAAAAATTAAATTTGGTGCTTTTTCCCACCGGAACAAGTTGTATTTATTTATGTTACCTATAAAATTAAGCGCTAATAAGAGAAGCACAACTTCTAACCATTTCGCATTGTAAACAAGAATTTTTGCCGTAACTGTATCAAATCTATCTTCAATAAATGTGGCTGCGCCAATGCCTATGGCAAAAAGCAATAGAAGTATAATGGTAGTTTTTGTGGAAAAAACAATATTTAAAATCTTTTTCATAATCTTTTAGATATTTGATTTACTTACTCTCATCCATATCCGGATAAATGAATATGATGAAGTTAAATATTCAAGGCATCAAAAATACAAAAAAAGCCTTATCCATTTGTTAATCTTTTGCAGCTCTATAATATTCTTCATAAAAAGACATCCAATCCTGAAAAATAAAATTGAAATAATATATTTTTTACAATTTTTTAAAACTCTATACGATAAAATCATATGGGCCTTCACAAAAACTTTTACTGAAGAAAAATTTTACTAATGAAATGATAAAAAATTCAAGTCTCACTGTAAAACTTTTTTTCAATTAAACTTATTCTTTGAAATTATTGATTCCTTATTTTCAATTGATATTAAATATTTATGAGTATTTTTGAGGCCTATTTTAACTATTTAGCAGCACATATTAATTATGAAACTTATATTTATCTCAATCGGAGTTTTTATCCTGGCGGTTGCCTGTACGTCAAAGAATTCATCAAAATCCTCAGATCTGTCTGACCCAGGTGTGCATGAAGTGAAGGTTGAAGAAGTTATACAAGTACCCGGATATACATACCTTCGTGTTAAAGAAAACAATGTTGAACAATGGCTAGCTGTAACAACTTTGGAAGCTAAACAGGGAGAGACCTATTACTATAGGGATGGATTTCAAATGACCAATTTTAACAGTAAAGAACTTAACAAAACTTTTGACGCCATTACATTTATTGAAACAATTAGTTCTGAACCTCCCACTTCAACTAAAGATAAACAGACTGTTTCCCCTGGATCTTCAAAATCTAATTTGAAAAAAATAATTGTTAATATTACACCGGCAGATGGAGGAATCTCTATTTCTGAATTATATAGAAATAAAGAAAATTATGCCGGTAAAAGGCTTACAATAAGAGGGCAGGTTGCAAAATTCACTCCTGATATTATGGGTAAAAATTGGATCCACCTGCAGGATGGTTCAGAATTTAATGGAAGTTTTGACCTGGCAATTACCTCCGATAAATCAGTGAATGTAGGCGATACGGTTACCTTCCAGGGTGAGATCACTCTAAATAAAGATCTCGGGTATGGATATTTCTTCGATGTTCTAATGGAGAATGCTTCAACCAAATAAGATTAGATATTCGTCTAATGAAATTCTGATCTATTATGACAATTGAAATACAAAGAATAATTCATTTTTACTTAAATGTATTTGGATTCTTTGCTTTGCCCTTCAATACAAAATAAATATTATTATGAAATTACCTCAATCTGTATACAATTGGACTTCAATTTTAGGCAGTTTACTTGCGGCAATTAGTTTGGCGTTAATTATTTTCACTTTTATTATATCCGCGTATTTTAATCTGGGAAGTTCTTATATAGGATTATTTTTATATATCATATTTCCAATGGTGCTTATCCTGGGTTTAATCCTTATTCCCATTGGTATCTTTATAAAAAGGAAAAAAACTAAAAAGACCGGGGTAACCGAAGAATTAGATTGGCCACGGATTGACCTGAATGACTCAAAATATCGCAATGCATTTCTGATTTTTATTGTCACTACTTTTTTCTTTATTTTACTTTCAGCAATCGGGACGTATGAAGCTTATCATTATTCAGAATCCGTTGAATTTTGTGGAACATTATGTCATAAAGTTATGGAACCTGAATATGTGGCTTACCAGAATTCACCTCACGCGAGAGTTGCATGTGTAGAATGTCATGTTGGCCCGGGAGCCGACTGGTTTGTAAAGTCTAAATTATCAGGATTATATCAAGTTTACGCGGTAACAACAGGTATTTACCCACGGCCAATCCCAACTCCTGTTAAAAGTCTAAGGCCGGCAAGGGAAACATGCGAAAAATGTCACTGGCCGGAAAAATTCTATGCCTATAAGAATCGGCTTGAAAAGCATTACCTTGCAGATGAAAAAAACACCGAATGGGATATCGATCTTATTATGAAGATTGGTTCCGCTCATAGCGCTATGGGGTTAGTTGAAGGTATTCACTGGCATATCAATCCTGAAGTCGAAATTGAATATATTTCAAACGATCCCAAACATGAAGAAATTAGCTGGGTTAGATCAACTAATCGCAAAACAGGAGAGATAAATATATTTGAAAGTCAGGAAAATCCTCTTCCCAAAGAGGAGGTGGATATAAGGGAACACCGCCTGATGGACTGTATTGATTGTCACACTCGTCCTTCCCACAGGTATTCTTCTCCGCCTACATTTATTGATAATGCAATTACAGGTGGTTTTATTCCTCTTGAATTGCCGGAGATTAAACGAGCCTGTATCGATGCAACCAAAGCAATTTTTAATACCAGGGATACAGCATTTATGGAAATAGAAAAAAATATGATGGATTTTTACAAGACAAAGTATCCCCAGGTAATCGAAGAAAGATCAGTGCTTCTGGAAAAAGCTATTTCAGGACTTAAAAAAGTATATTCTCAAAACATTTTTCCGGAGATGAAAGTTATGTACGACGTTTACCCTGATCATATCGGGCATAAGGAAACAAACGGATGTTTTCGCTGCCATGATAATAACCATATCAGCGAAAATGGCAAGATTATTACTAAAGATTGTAACCTTTGTCATGAAATTAAGGCCCAGGGAATTCCTGGATCAATGCAAACAACTTCTATTTTAGATGCTATCGAATTTGTTCATCCTGTAGATATTGGCGATGCCTGGAAGGAATATATGTGTTCTGAATGCCATACATATCTCTATTAATATTTCATTTCAAAAAAATCCTGTAGTTTTTTGCAGATTTATTATTTGTGTTCCGATTTGAATTCTTTTTCATTCATTTTCTTTATACCATTCAGGGACGAAATATGCAGTAATTCATTGCAGAATTACTGTAATCAAATAATTTTTTATACATCTTTAGCTGATTTTTGATATTTTCTGACATCTATGAGAAAATAGTCCTATGTCAGAATACAAGAATACAAGCATAAAGAACTGGGCAGTTGAAGATCGACCCAGGGAAAAACTTCTTTCCAGGGGAACCGAAAATCTTAGTGACGCAGAATTGCTGGCCATTTTAATCGGTTCTGGCACAAAAAATGTCACAGCTGTTGAATTATCCAGAAAGATTTTAAGTTCTGCAAATAATAATCTTCATCAACTGGGGAAATTAAATATAAATGATTTGATAAAAATTAAAGGAATTGGCAATACAAAAGCCTTACTTATTCTAGCAGCTCTTGAAATCGGGCGAAGAAGAAGCAAAACCGAAGTAAATGCAAAACAAAAAATAAATTCTAGCAAGGATGTTTATAATTACTTTCAACCTTTACTCGGAGATACTCCCCATGAGGAATTTTGGATCCTTTTGTTAAACAGGGCGAATCAAATAATTGATAAATTAAAAATAAGCCAGGGAGGAATTTCCGGAACAGTAATTGACTCACGTCTGATTCTCAGGTCTGCTATTGAAAAACTTGCCTCCGGAATTATTTTATGTCATAACCATCCTTCAGGAAACATCACACCAAGTGATCCGGATAAAAAAATTACGGATAAAATAAAGAACGCATCAAATTTTATGGAGATCAATCTGTTGGACCACATTATTATCGCTGACAAGAAATATTTTAGTTTTGCAGATGAAGGAATATTATAATGTGTCGGGTTTATTTAATAACCAACTTCTTAACCATCAGCTTATCTTTACACTCCATTAAAATAGTATCTATGCTTTTACCCAGTACAGGGTGAATAAGATGAGGTGCTATCTCTGTTAGTGGAATAAGTACAAATTTTCTTTCGGCAAGTCTTGGATGTGGAATAGTAAGATCTTTTAAATTAATACATTCGTCATTATAGAAGAGAATGTCTATGTCAATAATTCTGTCTGATAAGTAATTACTATGCCTCAGCCTCCCCATTTTTTGTTCAATCTCCAAAATTTCCTTAAGAATAATTATTGCCTGAAAATTGCTTTCAAGGATTATACATTGATTATAGAAATTAGTTTTACTTTTATAACCCCATGACTCAGTCTCATAAATACTTGATATACTGATGATCTCGCCTATTCTCATGCTTAAAAGTTCTTTGGCTTTTAAAAGATTCAACTGTCTGTCACCTTCATTACTTCCGATCATAAGATAAACCTTATTCATTAAAATCTTTTCTTATAAAATTAAACTTAATTTCGTAAGTAGATGTTTTCTTCATAAATTTAAAGTTTGTTTTATGATATTATAAATTCTATTTCGGTAGTTAAAAAATATGATCAGAATTTAACAATAAAATCTAAATTCATATGAAATCCTTTTTAAAATTCACATTAGCTTCGATTCTTGGAGTACTGATTTCGATGTTTATTGTATTTTTAATTCTTGTTGCAATTATTTCTGTTTTTGCCAACGAGAAGCCAGTAGTTGTCAAAGAGCATAGTATTCTCTTGTGTAAATTTGATCAACCCATTGTTGACAGGGATGCTGAAAATCCATTTGAATCATTTGCCTCAGGGAGGTTTAGCATGGAGGGCAAACTTGGGCTCAATCTTATACTTGAAAATATTGAAAAAGCATCCTCTGACAAGAATATAGACGGCATTTTCCTTGATCTTACAGTTATTCCAACAGGTCCTGCCACACTGGAAGAAATCAGGGATGCACTTGTTAAATTCAAGGAATCCGGTAAATTTATTTATGCTCATGCTGACTATTTTTCCCAGGGCAGTTATTACCTGGCCACCGCAGCCAATAAAATTTACCTGACTCCTGAAGGAGAGTTACCCTGGAGAGGACTTAAATCTCAACAAATTTTTTTTAAAAGGGCTCTTGATAAATTATCTATTGATCCCCAGTTGATCAGGCATGGGAAATTTAAAAGTGCCGCGGAACCATTAATTCTTGAAAAACTTAGCGAAGAAAACCGCCTACAGATCAGTAATTATATTACTTCTATTTGGGAAGTTTTGCTCGAGAAAATCTCAGAAGCAAGAGGGATTTCAGTTCAAGACCTACAAAAATATGCTAATGAACTGATTATTTCGAATGCTGAAAACGCATATAAACACAATTTAGTGGATAGTCTTCTTTACTATGACGAAGTCTTAAGTGAACTAAAAAAAGCGACTCAAACTGAAGAGAAAGATAATCTCAATGCTGTTACTTTGAAAAAATACAACCGGGTACCAAAGAAAAGGGAATCAAAGGGGTTGGCAAAAGAAAAAATCGCAGTTATTTATGCATCCGGAACCATCGTTACCGGGGAAGGTCAATCATCTTCCATGGGATCTGACAAAATATCTAAAGTAATAAGGGAAGCCCGCAGGGATAGCAGCATTAAGGCGATCGTTTTCCGTGTTAATTCCGGAGGCGGAAGTGCACTTGCATCTGAAGTAATCTGGAGGGAAGTAAAACTAGCTGCCCAGACAAAACCACTGATTGCATCCCTTGGAGATGTTGCCGGATCTGGCGGGTACTACATTGTCACTCCGGCTGCTAAAATTATTGCTGATCCGGCTTCCCTGACCGGTTCAATCGGTGTATTCGGAATAATACCCAATGGGGAAAAATTCATGCAAGATAAACTTGGAATTACTTCTGATGTCGTTAAAACAAATAAGTATTCTGATTTGGGCAGTTTCTTCCGTTCTTTAGAACCTGAGGAAACTGAAATTATTCAAAAAGAGGTCGACGAGGTTTATAACACATTTATTACTCATGTTGCGGAGGGCCGGGATTTATCGCAGGATAAAGTTGACAGTATTGGAGGTGGCCGTATTTATAGCGGGAAAGATGCAATTAATTTAGGACTGATTGATGAATTCGGTGGATTAAAAAAGGCGATTGATATTGCTGCGAAAGAAGCTGGCCTTGTAACATTCAGAACAGTTGAATTACCAAAACTGGAAGATCCATTCGAAACTATTATTAATCAACTTACAGGCGAAGTGAAAATACGTGCCATACGCTCTGAGTTAGGCGAAAACTATACATATTACCAAACACTGAAAAAAATACAGCAGCTCCGGGGAATCCAGGCAATAATACCCTTCGAAATTGATGTATATTAAGCTTATTGCATTAGTTTATGGATTTAAAATATCTCGCACAATTCTTTAATAAACAATACTTAAAAACAAATATTTAAAATAGTAATTCATACTTAAGGAAATATTCCATTCTAAGGGCATGGATTTTCCGAAGATAATTATTCTATCTTACTTCACATGAAATAGTAGTATTTCTGATTGTACCTTGTAATTTACACTTAGAGATAATAAGTTTTTATATTATTTTAGCTCCTGCATTAATATGGTCAAGGTGAACAATAAAACCATCCTGCGATATTTACTGATACCTTTTTCATGGATTTATGGGTTTGTTGTATATTTAAGGAATTGTTTCTTTGATCTCCATATTCTTTCAGAAAAAAAATTTGATCTTCCAGTAATTTCGGTAGGAAATATTACTGTTGGAGGAACGGGTAAAACTCCCCATGTAGAATATCTTATTCAACTGCTGAAAACAGATTTTAGAGTTGCAATTCTTAGTCGGGGATATAAAAGAAAGACCCATGGTTTTATTCTGGCAGGCAGTACTTCTTCCTACCTGGAAATAGGTGATGAGCCATGCCAGATAAAAAGTAAATTTAATGATATTGAAGTTGCAGTGGATGCTGATCGTGTTCATGGTATAGAAATACTTTTATCTACCAGGAACGATATTGATGTAATTATCCTTGATGACGCTTTCCAGCATAGATTTGTCAAACCTGGCATTTCAATCTTGCTGATCGACTTTAATCGTCCTGTCAACAAGGATTTCCTTCTTCCTTCTGGCCGTCTGCGTGAACCCGCATCTTCTGCAAGAAGAGCTGATATCATTATTATTACAAAAACTCCCCCGGAAACAAATCAATCCGAGCAAAGGACAATGATTAATAATCTTGACCTTCTCTCATCCCAAAGTGTTTATTTTACTACGGTTATTTATGAAGATCCCAAATCTGTTTTTAGTTTACATGCATCTCCCCGATCCGGAAGCTTACTTGCGAATAAACCAGCCGTTTTATTAATCTCAGGAATTGCTGTCCCTGACGACCTAAAAAGGTATGTCGGGAAATTTAGTCCGCACATTATTGAAATGCATTTCCCGGATCATCATAATTATTCTAAAAAAGATATGATTCACATTATGAAGGTTTTCGATGAGATTCGGGAAAAGGATAAAATAATTATTACAACCGAAAAAGATTCGGTTCGTTTCCAAAAGCTCGATTATATTCCGGATAATTTGAAAAGGGCCATGTTCTATATCTCTATAAAAATAGCATTCCTCGATGATGAGGAAGATAGTTTTAATAAACAAATAATTAACTATGTTAGAAATAATAAATGAAACAGTAAACTTCATTAAGGAAAAGACTAAACTAAAACCTGATATCGCAATAATCTTAGGTACAGGATTAGGAGATATGGTTGAGGATATCGATATCCAGTTGTCGTTGAATTATGAAGAAATACCAAATTTTCCGGTAAGTACAGCGCCCGGTCATCACAGTAAACTTATTTTCGGAAGCCTTGGAGGTAAAACAGTCTTGGTAATGCAGGGCAGATTCCATTTTTATGAAGGCTATACAATGCAGCAAATTACGTTTCCTGTAAGGGTAATGAAATATATCGGAATCCGGTTTCTCTTTATATCTAATGCCAGTGGAGGCATCAACCCGGATTTTGAAGTCGGTGACATTATGATTCAGAACGATCATATTAACCTGATGCCAAATCCTTTAATTGGCAAACATTATCCGGAGTTTGGAGAGCGATTTCCCGATCTGACCGAGCCTTACGACAAATCACTTATCCGCCGGGCAATAAAGATTGCAAATGATAATAATATTAAAGTGAGGCAGGGTTGCTATGTGGCAGTGACCGGTCCAACCCTTGAAACTCCCAAGGAATACGAATTCTTTAGAACTATTGGAGGTGACACTGTTGGAATGTCAACAGTTCCGGAAGTTATTGTCGCAAACCAGATGGGCATACCGTGTTTCGCTGTATCAATTATCACCGACCTGGGTATTCCCGGGAAAATAGTTAAAGTAAGTGTCAAAGATATCCAGCATGCTGCTTCAAAAGCTGCGCCAAAAATGACCTTCATTATGGAGAAATTGATCGAAAGCCTGTAATTATTCTTTAGCTATCCCTAATTCCCCCGAAGTTCAATAGACCATTGTGATTTGGTCCTTTTGCGAGATATGAACTCTAGGCCCTGGGTTCCCTGTCCCGCCAGGGACAAGATATTGGTAGCCCCGTAGGGGCGTAATATTGGTTACCCCGAAGGTACGAAACATTGGTAGCCCCGTAGGGGCGAGATATTGGTAGCCCCGTAGGGGCGTAATATTGGTTACCCCGAAGGTACGAAACA
>CAZKMG010000002.1:11990-19895 GCA_964553465.1 uncultured Bacteroidaceae bacterium | reverse complement strand
TTGGTAGCCCCGTAGGGGCGAGATATTGGTAGCCCTGTAGGGGCGAGATATTGGCAGCCCCGTAGGGACGTAATATTGGTAGCCCCGTAGGGGCGTAATAAATATTGAAGTTTTAATGGTTATATATTATTTAAATGTACATTATTAAAAATTAATAATATTATTTACAGATTTTGAATTTAAATTTCTCAAAATAATCTATTTGGGAAATATACATGGTTAACACCAGGTTTTAGATATCAATAAACATGCTTACCAAGTACCACAGTACCTTTAAATCGTTTTTTCTTTCCACCGGGGTGAAAAGCCTCCATATAGACTACGTACATTCCAAGGTGGCAGATTCTTCCAAATTCATCTCTTCCATCCCATTGAATAAATCCATGTGTACCTAAAATTTCATTTCTGGCTAAATATTTTATTAACCTCCCTGCAGGGTCAAAAATGCAAGCACTGCCGGAGTATCCTTCTTTATCAAATACATAGGATAGTATCATTAGATCATCTATCCCATCATTATCAGGACTAAAAATTTCTGGTTTTATTTGAAAATCTGATATTTTCAGTTCATCATTCACTTTTTGTGAGTTTTCATATCCGGGAGTTCCAAAACCAGAAAGTGAAGACGATGAATGCCATACAGATTGATTGCCGGTAACGTGATCAAATCGTAATCTTTCAAGAGAAACACCATTCTGATCGGAAACTAACGCAAACTGATCTTCCGGTGAATAACAATATTCGTCTATCGATTGTAATGACCGGTTTAGAATTTTGATACAACCTCCATCATTTGAAAGCAAAGGCAAGTCTTTGCATTCAATAATCCTTTCAGGATATTTAATATCAAAATAATTGTTTAATGAATTTCTTTCCCTTGTTAATACAATATATTCGTCAGGGAAAAACAATATTGGCAATGATGAAATGATTTTTTGCGTTTCAGTTTTATTTCCGGAAACAAGAATCCTTAAATCGGATAATTCCAGTAATCTGCCGGAAGCATTATACAACTCAATAAATTCAGGGCATCCTTCGACCGGAGAGTAAAGAACCTCTGAGATAAGAACATCGAGAAAATGAGATATTGTTGGAATTCCAAACCTGATCATATCGGAATTTTTTAGTTTATTTTCAGAGCAATCCTTAATATTTTCTGAGAGTTTTAAAGTATATATTAAACCTTCAGAGAAATTCTGCGGATAGCTAATTAATACCGACTTATATAGTGGCTTTGCCGGGATGACAGATTCAGGAAGAAAACGGGTTTCTTCTATCATAAAAATTTCAGGTTTAATAAGGGAATAAGGATTTAAACTTTCGCTAAAACAGAGTTCAATTTTATTTCCCGAGTGAAAAATTACCCTCTCAGCCTTTGGGGCATTCTTATCCGGATTGATATCAGATACTGAATTTATCCTTCCAGGTGTTCCTCCGGATAAATCCACAGATGCAGTCCAGTTGTCGGATTCGCCGCAAACATTATTTGTATCGATACGCTCCAGAGACCAGCCCCCTTCAGATTTGAAATTATCACCATACCATGATTTATTAAATTCCAAAGCTGAAATTACCCTCCCTTTCCTGTCAAGGATAGAAATCTCCTGTCCCTCATTAGTTATGACCATAGAAGACGTAAATAATGATAAAATATTAAATCCGGAAAATGACTCGGTTCCTTCCTGGCTTGTAATAACCACATACTCTCCAGAATTCAGAGAGTAAGATGGGAATTTCCAGATTTTTGATCCGGTTTTAAGAACCAATGAATCCAGGTCGATAGTATATTTGCTCCTGTTAAAAATTTCAACATACTCCTTATCCATAAGATAAACGGGTGGTTGAGGATCGGCCATAATCTCAGTAATAATGAGATCATATATTTCTGGTTCATACCAGGTAAACTCAGCCCGGAGCTTTGTAGCAATATTCCCTTCCAGATCTATAATTCTATTAATATTCAAATAATACTGCTGTGCTGATATAAAATCATCTTTAAAAAAGATTTGTAGTTCCCTGCCGGATATATATATCGAATCGGGATACAAGTTGCCGGGGGTTAAGACCAGATCATGTGCAATTAAAGAGCTTGTATCTATATATTCTGAAAAAACTATGTGAATGATTTTACTTGAAAGCGCTTTAACTTCAGTAATCTCAGGTGGAAGAGTATCTGTTATAATAGTAGCATGAATCTTTAGATCATCAAGCCAGACAAGACGGTCACAAGTAGAAGTATAGGTATAACGTACACCAAAATACCGGGCATTAAAAACTAAGTTGTTAAAGCATATAAATTGAGACAGGGTATGTAAATCCCGACCATAAGTACTCCCTTTAACCGTCCATGTATGCATTTTATCGCAGGAAATGTTGAAATGATAAATTCCCGTTCCTGCTTCTTTTTCATAATCCATCCCTAATGAAAATTCTGATATTGGAATTCCATCCTGAAAAGCATAAAAACGAAGAGTATCATCACTGGAAGTAAGGTTCACTCCTAGTCCATACCCGCTAAAAACTCCCTTATCAGTCATGAACCCTGCTGGATTATCAGAAAGGATCATAATCAGCCATTTATTAGAGGATGATGGCAAGTATGCATGACGGATTAAAAAATCCCAGTTCATCAGACTGTCCTGATTAAATATCCCGGTATTCAGGCTGATAATATCAGTCCCTGCTCCCGGATTATCAAAAATATGATGAAGAGATTTAATGCCTGAGAGCGCCCCGGCATCTGAAGATTCCCAACGGCATAATGGATATTGATCCCATTGACCGGTCAGGCCGCTTTCAAAATCAATATAGATCTGCCCAAAGGCAAAAAGCGGCCAGAATGAAAAAAGCAACATAAGTTCTTTCATTATCTGGATTATTTTTGCAATTTTTGCAGATTATGATCTGAAAGGTTAATTTGGGTTGGAGGTTAAATATATAAATAATTTTTTTAAGATTAATCATCAAAAACAAGAATTATGAAAGTTGCTGTTGTGGGTGCCACCGGATTGGTTGGACAAGTCATGTTAAGGGTTCTGGAAGAAAGAAATTTTCCTGTATCTGAATTGTACCCTGTTGCTTCAGAGAAATCTGTCGGAAAAGAGATTACTTTCAAAGGTAAAGCATATAAAGTAATTAGCATCCCTGATGCTATCACAAAAAAGCCAGATATTGCAATATTTTCAGCCGGAGGTAGTATCTCATTAAAATGGGCACCTGAGTTTGCTAAAGCAGGTACTACTGTGGTGGATAATAGTTCTGCATGGAGGATGGATCCGGATAAAAAGCTTGTTGTTCCCGAGATAAATGCCCAGGTGCTTACCAAAGCTGATAAAATTATAGCTAATCCCAATTGTTCCACTATTCAGATGGTTGTTGCCTTAGCTCCGCTTCATCGTGCATACCGTGCAAAAAGAGTTGTTGTTTCAACCTATCAATCAGTTACAGGTACAGGGGTTAAAGCGGTAAAACAGTTGGAAAATGAAAGGGCTGGGATCTCCGGTGAAATGGCTTACCCATATCCCATCGATAAGAATTGCTTACCACAATGTGATGTTTTTACTGATAATGGATATACTAAAGAAGAGTTAAAACTGGTGAATGAAACCAAAAAGATCATGAGTGATGATTCTATCCGTGTAACTGCCACAGCGGTAAGGGTTCCTGTTCAGGGTGGTCACTCAGAATCCGTAAATGTAGAATTTGAAAAAGAATTTGAAATTTCAGAAATAAGAAAAATTCTTTCTGAGGCTCCGGGAGTAATTGTTCTAGATAATCCTGCAGAAAATAAATACCCCATGCCAAAATTTTCTGAAGGTAAAGATGAAGTATTTGTAGGAAGAATTCGCAGGGATGAAACGCAGTCTAAAACTCTTAATATGTGGGTGGTTTCTGATAACCTGCGGAAGGGTGCTGCAACGAATGCAATTCAGATTGCCGAATACCTGGTGGCTAAGAATTTAATATAAAAAGTTGTTATAGGGATATCGTTGTTCATGAATTTCTTTTACACTGTTGTAAAGATAATCCCTCAATTCATTCATATTATATTTTCTGGTGGCAGAGATGAAAATGGCTGCTCCTGTATTCTTTGCCATCCAGCTTTTTTTCAATTCC
This sequence comes from uncultured Bacteroidaceae bacterium, assembly GCA_964553465.1. Taxonomy (GTDB): domain Bacteria; phylum Bacteroidota; class Bacteroidia; order Bacteroidales; genus CAZKMG01. Next base: position 15,779 of record CAZKMG010000002.1, on the reverse strand, counting down.
TCCAGGCTAAGGTTTTCTTGTTTTTTTTCAGATAAATCATCATCATCTTTACTAATATAGCTAAATGCGTCTATTTTATTAAAAACCATAATCATGGACTTTTCACCGGCGCCAATCTCATGAAGTGTTTCGTTTACAATATGAATCTGGTCCTCAAAGTTTGGATGAGAAATATCAACTACATGAATCAAGATATCCGATTCACGTACCTCATCAAGTGTTGATTTGAATGATTCAACCAGGCCATGGGGTAATTTGCGGATGAATCCTACTGTATCAGATAAAAGAAAAGGAAGGTTCTCAATAATAACTTTTCGTACTGTTGTATCCAAAGTTGCGAAAAGCTTATTCTCAGCAAATAAATCTGATTTACTGATCAGATTCATCAGCGTAGATTTTCCGGCATTTGTATATCCGACAAGAGCTACTCTCACCATTTTCCCACGATTTTTCCTCTGGGTAGCCATTTGCTTGTCAATTTTTTCAAGTTTTTCACTCAATCGTGTAATCTTCTCGCGGATCACTCTACGGTCGGTTTCTATTTCAGTTTCTCCGGGCCCTCTCAATCCAATACCGCCCTTTTGCCGCTCAAGATGAGTCCACATCCGTGTAAGCCGGGGTAATAAATATTGATACTGAGCAAGCTCTACCTGTGTCTTGGCATGAGCCGTCTTAGCCCTGCTGGCAAAAATATCAAGGATCAGGTTGGTTCTGTCAAGAATTCTGATATTCATCTCACGATCAAGATTCCTGAGCTGTGTCGGTGTTAATTCATCATCAAAAATGACTAAATCAATTTCGTTTTTTTCAGTATATTCCTTTATTTCTGCCAGTTTTCCTGCTCCAATAAAAGTTTTTGGATTTGGTGTGTCTATTCTTTGTGTAAAAGTCTTAAATGGAATTGCACCGGCAGTTTCTGTAAGAAATGCCAGTTCTTTAAGGTAATCTTTTAATTCATCCTCATTTTGAAATTGGTTAATTACACCAACCAATACTGCCTTCTCAGCATTTAATGTAGTTTTAAACATCTCTCCCATTCACTATAAATTAAAACGGAAGCAAATGTAGTAAAAAACAAGAAAACTGAGATGTGAAAATCAACCAGGAAAAATACAGGTATAACTGAGATAGTATAATACCAACTTCCCCGACAGGAGTTAATAGTCCTCATCTAACGCTTTTATCTGATATACCTCCTGTTCATATAGATAACATTCCTGATAGCAGGTTTGAGTGTTTCTGCAGTGTTAAAAATCATCTGGATATCACTTGGATATGGAATGGGTTCTTTATTTATCTTTTCCTTCGCATCAGCATCAAGGGCATCAACATCACCAATGGCTCTTGCAGAAATGTTTTCAAATACATTTTCAGCTCCCACAGGTTCTTTAACAAGTAACTTTTTCATGGGCATGAGTTCCAAAATTTCAACTTCTCCTCTGATTTGCACCGCTTTTCTCTGTGATGTTTCAACAACTGTACATTGAATGTTCTTAAATTTTGTAATTTTAATGTCATTCCCTGCAGAATCTTTCATAACGTTTCCATTGGAATCAAAGGCATAGCTAAAACCATCCGGGACATCTTTTTTATAGATAATATCCTTATTTTTTGTATCCTCCGGAGATACAATTATATCTATCAAATGAACAGAAATCAAATAATCATAGTCAATATCGTCATTCAAATGACGAAAATGAAATTCAACCCAATTACTGTTCAGTCCCTGGGCATTAAAAGAAAGCAACTCATCCTGAAAATCGGGCGCGATCATAATACGTGATGAGTTATCAACCTGAACAAGAACCCGGCTGACTCCCAGATTTCGAGCCCTAATAATTAATTCATTCAAATCAGGATAGGCATCACCTGAATAATCCCGAGCTCTAACCAGTTGATCATGTGCAACCCGATATGATTCCTTATCCGAGTTTTGTAAAAGTTTCTTCCCGTTCGCATAATAATACTCTGCAGCTTTCCTTTTTGCCATTATAATTTCCGAATCATAATCAACATACTCATAATTAATGGGAGTCCCGTTTAAATTCATTGGAAGTACTGTCCTGACCAGTGCTTGTCTTGATTTAAGGCTCCCATAGCGAGAAAATATTTCATCATAGTTATTCGGATTGTTTTCCATTTTAAGGTATTTAATCCTTTCAAGATCTCTTTCATTTGCCAGTTTGTATGCACGATCCACTAATTTCACATCTTCAGAATTGTCAGGTTCTTTTATAAGTCGTTTAACCGACTTGCTGATCACCGCATCAAAATTTCCCTTTTGCATCTGTTTCTTAGTCGAACTGCAGGAAACAATCAGGAAAGCTGAAATTATTAACAGTAAAATTTTTTTCATCATATAATATTTTATATTAATGGTAAGATATCTACCTTTCTACCGATAGACAGGTCTGCCTGCCGATAGGCAGGTCTGCCTGCCGATAGGCAGGTCTGCCTGCCGATAGGCAGGAAACCTACATGTGATTGATTATTATAATATTGATTCTGTATTTTGCAAAACATGTGGGTTTCATGTTAAAATAAGGATTGATATTTGAGAATACTAATATAAAAAACTTAATCGTTGTGATAAAGGCTTTTAGCAAAAACTATTCAACTCAATTGAAGAAATATTTTTTACCTGTATATTCTTGTTTCGGAAAAACATATTTAGTGTAACAAAAAAAAATCCCGGATAAATTACCCGGGATTATTATATTGAAAGGATGTTTAATTTAAAACGAACATAATAGGGAAAGTATAAAACACCTTTACAGGTTTCCCCCTTTGTTTTCCCGGGGTCCAGGTAGGAGAGGATAAAACAACCCTCAGTGCTTCCTTGTCCAATGCAGGGTCAACCGGAGCAACCACTACGGCATCGGTAACTTTTCCTCTGGAATCAACAACAAATTGCACGATTACCCTTCCGCTGATACCATTTTCAGCAGCAATTTGAGGGTATTTAAGGTTTTCGGCAATATATTTACGAAATTCTACAGCAGGGTCGCCACCATTAAAAGTGGGCATATCCTCAACAATATAGAAAGTTTGCTCTTCCTGGAATTCTTCCTGTTCATCAGCAAAACCGGTGAATTTAAATTCCGTATTCTGATTTGCTTCAACATCGAAATCAAACTCATCGTCGATATTAACGTTATCGTCAACAATATTCAGAATTTCAGCAACTTTTTGTTGCTGTATCGGTTCCGGTTTGGGCTCCTCACGTCTGGTAATCTGCATTTCCTCAACTTCAAAGGAGGTCTCACTGACAAGCCGCCCATTATCATCGTTTGAGGGCTTGGAAGTATATTCGAAGGCAAGAAGAATAATTGCAAGAACCAAAACCAGCCCTATCTGAAGGAACATTGCCCTGTTCCTTTCCAGATCAGCTTTCTGTGATTTTTTAATTTCCATGGCTATTTTTTTTGCGGTTCTAAAAATAATAAATTATAATATCTTTTCAAAAGTATTTATCTTAAAACATTATTCATTTTCATTCTAAATATAAAATAGTAAATCCTTGATTAAAAAAGCAATGAGCCACTTTATTGATTATTATTTCAAAGAATATTCCTAAATTATAACCATCAAAAATCGAACCAATTACATATTATCCAGGAGGAATTATTAGTCTTTATCAAAAATACTGGAACCAATAGTTGATTATTGATAAATAAAGCTATCTGATCAGTTCTTTTTTGTTCCACTCTTACCTTAGCTTATTACAGAATTCCAGTACACAAACTATCATTCCTTGTGTCAATTTTGCCTATACTAGCTGGAAAACTT
>CAZKMG010000002.1:0-11980 GCA_964553465.1 uncultured Bacteroidaceae bacterium | reverse complement strand
CCTATTGGAAAATATTAAATCTTCTTGACTTTTTGCCATTTTGGATACCTGTTTCCCTTGGGGAGTTTTATCCCTCTTAACACCTTCGGGTCAGGGTCAGGATTACCACCTGAAATTCATTAAATAAACGATCTTTCAACATATTAGACAACATTTTCCAGCTAAATCAGAACATACAACAGGAGGTTTTCCAGGAGATCTGCGCATATTGAATTTCACTATTTGGTAAAAGAGTTGATACATTTGCAAAAAAAAATTACTTTTGGCGTATTCATTTCGGGGATATAGCTCATCCCGATAGCTATCGGGAGGCTAGTGCGTTTTACAAAACAAGAGAAAGGTTCTCAAGTTTAAGTTTAAGTTCTTATTTATTTCGGGGATATAGCTCAGTTGGCTAGAGCGTTTGACTGGCAGTCAAGAGGTCAGGGGTTCGATTCCCCTTATCTCCACCTTCGCTCACCGAAGCCTTGGCATAGGTGAGCTTCTTTTTTTTTATCCCTACATTTCTTAGTATAAATTGAACTTACTGATGTCGTTGAGCTACAACCGAAGGAAAAAGTAACAACGTAACGACGTAACGACGTAACGTCGTCACAACATCACGGCATCACGACTTTGAAGAGGTAACGACGTAACGAGGTAACGACGTTACGGCATCACGTCTTCACGTCTTCACGAATTTAGACGTGAAATTAATATCCGGAAATTGATGCAGAAGGTCGTGATATTTTGTGATGTGAATATCACAAGGTGTACAATTAAGTTTGAATATTTCCTCACAGCGAATAAAGGTTCAATCAGTCCCCCAACCCTTAAATTGATCAGAATCCTTAGTGATGTTAAAATCATTTTTAAGTTGACTTAATCATAAAAAATCAATAACTTTGTTATTAAAATATCTTATATTCAGTAAGTTATTTATTCTTTGAAATTGTACATTAAAAATATGGTCTGCATCCGCTGCCAGATGGTAGTGAAGTCCGAGCTGGAAAAACTCGATATTCAATACACTAATGTAAAAATTGGAGAGGCTGAAATAAAAGGGAATATCTCGTCGGAACAATTGAAACAATTGGATATTGGATTAAGAAAATCGGGCTTGCTCCTAATGGATGATAAAAAAAGTATCCTGGTAGAAAAAATCAAATCTGTCATTGTTGAATTGGTGCACTATACAGAAGATCAAATTAAAGTGAACCTTTCTGATTATCTGAGTGAAAAACTCAATTACGATTATACATATCTTGCCAATCTTTTTTCAGAAGTGAAAGGTACTACCATTGAAAAATTTTTCCTTGCTCACAAAATTGAAAAAGTAAAAGAACTGATTGTTTATGATGAGTTAAATCTTACTGAAATAGCATACAAGATGCATTTCAGCAGTATTGCCCACCTTTCAAACCAATTTAAAAAAATAACCGGCCTAACCCCCTCCCACTTTAAGAAACTCAAAAATAAAAGGCGTCGCACACTAGACAATGTGTGAATGATGTAAGTTAAACCAATAATTGTATAACACTTTGTTAATCCGTTGATGTACCTTTACAAATATATTTAAGCTGTAAAGATATGCTTGTCACGGAAATTGAAAAATCAAGATCACATATTCTCATTGAAATCATTGAATATGTTCCAAGTTCAGTAGTCACCAAAACTATTATCAGGAAAACTACAGGAAACATAAGTGTTGTAGCTATTGATACCGGTGAAACGATGCCCGAAAAGATTTCTCCGTTTGATACTTTTATTCAAATTATTGAAGGCAAGGCTGAAGTAGTGATCGATGATAAATCAAATATGCTTATTACAGGGCAAGGCATAATAATACCTGCTCATACCTCCAATTTTGTTAAAGCAAATGAACGTTTTAAAATGATTTCAACGGTTATTAAAAGCGGATATGAAGATAGTGTAATATAATTAACTGGTAAGCAATTAATTGACTTTAAATGAAGGTGGATATTAATTACGGAAATAATCTTTAAAATTAAATCATGTCAAAAGAGAAGGAAGTAAAACCAAAAAATAATAAAAAAACACCGCTCAAAAGTCTTAAAGAAAAAAGAGCCTTAAAAGCATCCAAACGTGCAGAAAAGAACAAATATTAAAAAATTAGGCAGGTAATTTACGGATGTAATTACAGATTTTATTTACCGGAGAAAATTTTATACTTATCTTTTTTTTTGCTTTTCCCACTTGAATAAATCATTCATCTGCAGTTGCATTTACGTTAAAGTCGATTGAAAAAGGAATTTTCGAAATTATTCCGGAATTACAATTAAAAGGGAAATTCCTCTATTTTGATTTAAAACATTTGACAATTCAATAAATACCTGAAAAAGAATGAAAATAGCTTTTATTGGTACATTTCCACCGCGGGAATGCGGCATTGGCACTTTTACGAATAACCTGTTCAATTCAATGAAAGTTAGCAATATAAACAGGGAAGACGGGTATGAAAGTTTTGTTGTTGCCATGAACGATATGGACCTTACATATGATTATCCTGAAGAAGTAAAGCTGACCATCAGGCAGGAACACCAGGAGGATTATCTGGAGGCCGTTAAATTCATTAATCTAAGTGGTGCGGATCTTTGCATCCTTGAACATGAGTTCGGTATATTCGGAGGTCAAAATGGTGTTTATATCCTTCCTTTGCTTCACAGGCTGGAAGTTCCTATTATTGTAACACTCCACACCATACTTAAAGCACCATCTTATAACGAAAAGGCTGTTCTGCAGGTAATATGCAAAATGGCCAATAAAATAGTGGTGATGAGTCATAAAGCTATAGAATTTCTGGTAAGTATATATAATGTGCCTAAAAAAAAGATTGCTTTTATTGAACACGGGGTACCTGATATTCATTTTAGCGCGGAAAAGTCTAAAAAGGAGTTTAAGCTTGAAAATAAGAAAGTGTTACTTACATTCGGCTTTATTGGTCGCAACAAAGGAATTGAAACCGTAATAAAAGCCTTACCAAAAGTTGTTGAGAAACACCCTGAAGTTATTTATATCATTCTTGGCAAAACCCACCCCAATGTACTGAGACATTCAGGCGAAGAATATCGTATTTTCTTAATGCGTTTAGTTAAAAGTCTTCTTCTTGAGGAGCATGTTATCTTTCTTAATGAATTTATAAATGAGCAGGATTTGTTCAAATACTTATGTGCTTCTGATATTTATATAACTCCCTATTTGAACGAAGCCCAGATTACCAGTGGAACACTTTCGTATGCTGTTGGCGTTGGCTCGGCCGTTATTTCAACACCCTATTGGCATGCTGCAGAATTACTGGCGGATGGAAGGGGGAGGTTTTTTGACTTTAATGATTCCAACGGTCTCACTTCTACTTTAACAGAATTATTAGATAAGCCTGAGGTGCTAAATGAATTGAAAAGAAAAGCATATAGCTTTGGACGAAATATTACCTGGCCGAAAACAGGAGAAAAATATGTTGCGGTTGCTGAAAACATTTTAAAAGAAGAGCACAAAGTTATTGCAAAGAAAGATACAGTAATGGATCTCCTCATTATGCCACGTTTTTCTCTGACTCATATCAATCGTCTGACAGATGATACGGGGATTATCCAACATGCCAAATTCGGTATCCCAAATCTTAAAGAAGGCTATTGTCTGGATGATAATGCCAGGGCTTTGCTTATGGTTTTAATGGCATACAGGCAAATGAAAGATATGAGGGCCCTTGAATTATTACCTGTCTATTTAAGCTATATCCATTATATGCAAAATAATGATGGCACTTTCAGGAATTTCCTGAGTTTTAGCAGAACCTTCCTGGATGAGGTTGGCTCTGAGGATTCTTTTGGCCGGACTATCTGGGCATTGGGATACTTATTGGGCAATGCCCCCAACGACGCTTTTTACCAGACAGGAAAATCGATTTTTTTTAAAGCATCTCCCAATTTTGTAAAATTAATGTCTATCAGGAGCATAGCAAATACGATGATTGGGATATGTTATTACCTGAAAAGCAACCCCTCTGATGATACAATGACTGAAAGGTTAAGAAACCTCGCTAATATTTTAATTACACATTACAAGGAAAACGAAACCTCAGACTGGAAATGGTTTGAATCCTTGCTCGCCTATGATAATGGCATCTTACCTCTTGCTCTGTTACATTCAGCAAAAATACTTAACGATGATAAAATAACAAAAACCGCGCTCAGATCTATGAACTTTCTGACGAAACATACACTTAAGGATAATTACTTATCGATAATTGGAAATGAGAAGTGGTATAAAAAAGAGGGCGAGCGATCTGTTTTTGCGCAACAACCCATAGATGCAATGGCTATGGTTTTAATGTACCACCAGGCTTTTCATGTGACAAAAGACAAAGGATACCTGAATATGTTATATACCTCATTTTTATGGTTCATGGGTGAAAATGATCTGAGAATGAGTTTGTATGATTTTGAGACCAAGGGATGCTGCGATGGTTTTGAAAGTTATGGTATAAACCGTAATCAGGGTGCAGAAAGTTCACTGGCATATTTAATTTCCCATTTAACTGTACTGCAAGCTTATGAAAATTTACATGATTCCGATTAAAGAAGTATTATAGAAACAGTTGCAACCAAAGTAGGCAGAAAAGAATACCGGCCGGAGTTATTGCACAAGCAACTAATAAAACAGCGATGCTAATAAACAGATATCAAAATAATCCTATTCTCACAAAGGATGACGTGCCTTATCCCGTTGCTACAGTACATAATGCTGCTGTAGTGAAGCACGAGGGAAAGTATATAATGATATTTCGCTCACATAAACTGAATGGAAGAAGTATTCTTGGGATAGCAGATAGTGAAGATGGATATAATTTTAAAGTGCATGACAAACCTTTTATGATTCCGGCTACCGAGGGAATCTTTAAGGAATACGAAGCCTTTGGAGTGGAAGATCCAAGGATTATTTTTATGGATAATGAATACCTCATCACTTATAGTGCTTATTCCAGGCATGGTGTGCGTATTGGATTAGCAAAAACAAAAGATTTCAAATCTATTGAAAGGTTCTCTCTTATTACCGAATCCGACTACCGAAATGTTGTAATCTTTCCTGAAAAATTTGGTGGTTTATATGCCAGGCTTGACCGCCCTCATTCTGAAATATCGCCCTGGTCCATCTGGATATCTTATTCCCCCGATCTTATTTATTGGGGAGAATCGAAATTAATTATGAAACCAATCCAATATCATTGGGATGAGATGAAGATAGGTCCCGGAGCGCCACCTATTAAAACTTCCCGTGGTTGGTTGAGTATTTACCATGGTGTATTCCCAACTATGGATGGCAGTGTTTATAGATTGGGTGTGGCATTGCACGATTTGGAAGATCCTTCTAAAATTATTGCCGTTGGTGATGAATGGATTCTACAACCTGAAGAAGTTTATGAAATTACTGGTTATGTTCATAACGTGGTATTCACCTGCGGAGCTGTTCCGGAAGATGATGGAAGTGTAAAAATTTATTGGGGTGGAGCTGACAAGGTGATGTGCGTTGGGACTGCTAAATTGGAAGCCCTCGTTGACCATTGTTTAAACAATCCGCGGAAAGCACTATAAATATTTTATCATACTTTACATAGGTTTTTCCGATATATTCTGAAGCAGAATTAGCTCCGGATTTAAATATTTGAACCATGAAAGTCGCAATACTCTCCTCTATCGCCTGGCGGACACCTCCCCGAAAATACGGCCCATGGGAACAAGTTACATCTAATATCGCAGAGGGAATGGTTGATCGGGGTATTGATGTTACATTGTTTGCCTCAGGCGATTCAATTACTAAGGCTAAATTAATGTCAGTTTGCAAACACCCATATGCCGAAGATTCTAAAGTTGACCCTAAAATAGCAGAGTGCCTTCATATCAGCAATCTGATGGAAAAAGCAGATAAGTTTGATTTGATCCATAATAATTTTGACTTTCTACCTTTAAGTTATTCCCGTTTAATCCAAACACCCATGGTAACCACCATTCATGGATTTTCTTCTCCAAAAATTATTCCGGTTTATAAAAAATACAACAACACCGGTTATTATGTTTCTATCAGTAATGCTGATCGTAGTCCAGAACTTGAATACATTGCAACAGTTTACAATGGTGTTAACACCAATGAATTTTTATTCAGATCTGAATCAGAAGATTATTTGCTTTTTTTTGGCCGGATTCATCCGGATAAGGGAGTTTATGAGTCCATTCAAATTAGCAATAAATCAAAAAGAAAGCTTATTATCTCCGGCTTAATTCAGGATCAGGAATACTTTGACCTTAAGGTTAAGCCATTCATAGATAATAATAATATTGTTTATGTTGGCAATTCTGGCCCTGTTGAGAGGAATAGGCTTTTAGGTGGAGCTTTTGCCCTATTACATCCAATTAGTTTTGAAGAACCCTTTGGCCTGAGCGTGGTTGAAGCTATGTTTTGTGGAACACCCGTCATTGCATTTAACAGGGGCGCTATGCCTGAACTAATTCAAGATGGGAAAACTGGTTACATAGTTAACACTATTGAAGAAGCACTGGAAGCGGTAAATAAAACAAAAATGATTAACCGGGAATATTGCAGGGAGTGGGCTATTTCAAAATTCAGCCAACAAAAAATGATAGAAGGTTATCTGAAAGTTTATGAGAATATTTTAAGTTTATAATAAAAGAATTGTCAAGTAAAATTTAAATATCATCGATTAAAGTTTAAATAATCTTTATCACTAATTTATTCTATTAGTTTTTATGTTCAGCGGGAAATCAAAATTAAAAACCCCGCGGGTGGCGGGGTATAAAATTTTAAATGTTTATAAAATACTAAACTTACTTAACACTTTTATCAATTCTGGCAGTATAAACAGAGTCTTACCTAATTAATTATTATTGTATGGACCCATTTCGTATCTCATCAAAAAAAGGTGTTCTATTTTCTTCAACGCATTTTACTGCATAGAGGTAAAGTGCGGCACTCCAGGTTTGCCAGTCCTGCCCCATAGCTTTACCGTTTTGTGCTTTTAGCCATTCATTAAATCCAAAATCTAGGCTTCCGAGATGTGACACTTTTATGCATTGGGTAAGAGCCACGAGCTTTTCCCTGGCGAGTGTGTATCTTTTAGCAGCAACTAAGGCTGCTACATAAAACCCGCATATAAAAGGCCATATACCTCCATTATGGTATTCCCCGGGATTGTTAAATTCTGAATATCTCAAATGCCAGTCATTATCTTTGGGTTTAATATAAGGGAAGAAATTAGGTGGCAGATCAACTGCCAACTCACCTTTTTCTCTCATGACTGCACATTCCTCTTCGATCCATAAAACCATTTCCTCGGCCCGAGAGGGTGATGCTATTCCTGAGAGAATAGCAAGACTGTTACCAAGCAGGTCAAACCGTTCACTGCTATAAATTTTATAAGACCAGAAAGCATAATAAGGTTTGTGCTTTACCACGAGACCTTCATGTACATGTCGGTGCATCGCCCCACCGGTAATGGTAAACCGTCCCATGCTGTGGCGCAACATATCTGCTCTTTTATTCTGTCCCAGGAGCCGGAGGTAGCTATATACCAGGGTGTTCACAAACAGACCATAACCCGTCACCCATTGCTCATCTCGCCAATCACTTGTGGGTTGCTGGGCAACCAAATACCGATCCGAAGGGCTTTGATACTCCATCCATGTCAATGCTTTACTTGCAGCAGCCTGAAGAAAATCATCCTCGCCTGTTATTTTTCTAAAAATGCCAACACCCAGCAAAAACAAGGGAGTTGTATCACTTGATCCACGATCCTCTTTGTCATGCACCAGCGAAGGGATATGGCCAAGTTCCGTCTGATTTTTTGCCAGCGTTTCCAATACGCTTCGAATACTCTTAATTAGCTTCTGATTTTCTGAAACAGCAATCCCAAAAATAGATAACATCAAATCCCTGGTATATGGTTCAGGGTAACCCCAGCCAGCAGTACGTGGAAGACCATGAAATGGCCCATGGGCATTATGAATCAGTACATCAAGGGCGGCTTTCTTTGCCTCTTGTATCTCTTGCCAGTTCGTCTTTTGCATGATCTTATTTTTTTTCTAACTTATTCCCAATTTACTATTCATTATTTGTAAAAATTTTTTTGCTACAACGCGATAGTCGAAATTTTTCACAACATGGTTTCTGGCTGCTTTGCCCATTTTTTCTCGCAAAGCACTATCAGACATAAGAATCATTAAGTACTTTGCAATGTCATGTATATTTGCACGGTAATCCACTATCCGAGGTTCATTAAATATTACTCTATTGTTTTCTAAAAAGCCTGATTCATCACCAAGGGTTACTTCATTCACAAAGATTTTCCGGGCTATTTTAGAAAGGAACGCAGTTTCGCCATGAATTAGCGTATCCAGCATTCCCATGGCTTTAATTCCAATGACTGGTTTTTCGCATGCACCCGCTTCCACCTGTGGCATCCCAAAGCCTTCAAGCCTTGAGGGTGCTGCATATATATCGCATGCTCCGATCAAGTAAGGCATGAAGTTACGTGAAACTGTATTGGTAGCATAAGTGACATTTTTCTCGATGCCAAGGTGTGTCGCCATTTCCAGATCGGCAAGATTTTGAAGTTTGGTCCGTGGCTGAGGCCATACTTTACAGACATATTTCCAATCGGGTGCTACAGTATCAATGGTAGCAAGTGCTTGCATTACTTCCTGTGCACCCTTTGATGCGGCGTCGCCACCAACTGTTAGAATCATTAACTGATCAGAAGAAATCCCCAGTGTTTCGCGCACAGCAATAATTTTAGGATCATCCATTCTGTAATGGATAAATGTATCTGTGTCGCAGCCCACAGGTAATACTTCGATTTTATCACCCTCTATACCGTCACGAACATACATCTCTTTGACCCAATTAGATGTTACCAATATCAAGGGAAGTGAATTTAAAACCTCCTGATAGTTTGCAATGAAGCCATCAGCAACTAACCAGGGTACAGCCTTTATACCATAGCGTTGCGGGTGCAGTACTAAGTGTGGTGTATGTCCCCAATAACCTACACCTACCACAACATCTGGCCTAAACCAGCGATAGTACCATTCCTTCTCCTGTGCTGATTCAAAATGAACAGCATGAGCATCAACATTCATTTCAAGAAGTCCCTTATAGAGCAAATCTCCCTGTGTTGCAAGTCCTCCAGGTGAAGGGGGGTAATCATATAATACTAATACTTTCATCATTTAATAATTTAGATTTTAATGGCAGCCTGCTTGCTGACAAGGTAACATTGATTATTATAAAGTATTGTTTGTGTTTTCATCAATCAGGTCGTTTTCAAGAGTACAAAATTTGATATTCAATGGCCTCATGGAACTCTTATTAATATTTATTCCTTTCATCCGTAAATAATATTATTAATGGTCGGATGGAACTCGCATGTAAGATTTTCATCCATATTTGTGTTTAACGAACATGCTCGTTTCATATGAGAGAAGTTAGCTTACGTGATCGTTTCATGCTAAAACGCCTCCTTTTTTTAGCCATTTTTTAGCATCATGCGAATTTGTAAATTGCCAAAATGATTCTGCATGAGGTGTTGTTTCTGCTTCAAAACTACATTTTTCAAATCCGTATGTTTCGGTAATTATACTGTATTTCCTTTGCCATATTCGTTTCGTAAGTGAAAGATAAATAGGAGCATTTTTAACAGGTCTTGGATAATATTGCTTATCTCCGTCCTCATATGCAAAGGTCCATAGCTCGTTTGCAGATATTTCACCCCTATGCCAGCATTTCATAACAGCTATACCTGCTTCTTCATGTCTGAGATGCCTTGTATATTCTCCTGAAGGATTATGGGTAATAATCAAATCGAAATGTTTAGAAGGTAATAAGTCCATTATAGCACGATCAAGCTCTTTTTCATCCAGGGGATTTTGATCAGGTCCATCATCAAGATCTCCCATGACACCTTCCGATTTAAGAATTTTTAATGCATTATTGAACCTGGGAGCTCTTTCCGCATCGCTCCCTCGACAAAGACAAACAATAAAACACTTCCATGAAGGATGACTCAGAATAGTTCCTCCAGCCCATAAAGTTTCATCATCGGGGTGAGCAACTATTATGGCAACTGTCTTTGTAAATAATCGGTTCATAAAAAAAATATAAGTTAAGAATATCTAATCGTTCCAATTTCCAAATGCGTTGCTAGCCATCAGCAAAAATTAATACTGAATGGAATGATCTCAGTCTGATTTTAGGATGAGTCAACATTTCAGCATTATAAATATACTTGATATGCCTTTTAAATAAATTACACAATTCTTATAGTAAATTACATATTTCACATATTTTTTAATCTGGATCGGAATAATACGCCTGCTGATGTCGATTGACAGGAAATACAATAATAAAGTGAATGAATAGCTCAGGGTATTATCCTGATTATTCATTTTTTTCATAATGATCTAGCTAATTTCTGAAAGCAATAATTCCATAAACCAGAATAAAGCCACAAAAAAACCCCGCTGATGGCGGGGTATAAAATTTTAAATGTTTATAAAATATAAACTATACTAGTTTAACATTTACTGCGTTTAATCCTTTTTTTCCTTCTTCCAGATCAAAAGTTACTTCATCATTTTCTCTGATACTTTCTTTTAAACCATTTGAATGCACAAAATACTCTTTTGATGATTCTGAATCTTTAATGAATCCAAATCCTTTTGAATCATTAAAAAATTTCACTGTTCCGTTTTTCATAATATGAATTTAATTTATGGGTGCAAGGTACGCTTAATTATCGAGCTATTATTATTAATAATCAATTAATTGAGTCAACGATACGATTTTTCCCTGTTTTTCTGTCATATCCTTGATTGGCTTGTTATATCTGAAGTAATGATTAAGCATATATTAAATCAATAACTTTAATTTATATATTCTTAAAGTCAATCCCATACTTTTGTAGTAATATAATACATCTTAGACCAAAATCAATCTTGGGGTTATTGCGGCAACTTCATTTATTTCAAGGTTGAGAGTAACTTTAAAAATTCCTTTGTTAATTCTTTAAGAGAAATTTAAATGATTGGTTTTACAAAAGCATAATTAAAAAAAGTCTAGATTGCCAGGGATTAAAATCCTGCTAAGCAATCTAAACTTTTTCTACTTACTTACTTTCATGTTCAGAAAAGTTTTAGTGAACAATCAAGTACCAATTCAAATTGGTAAATTTGAATTGAAAAGAACCCCAACTACTTATAATAAAGAACCCCAACTACTTATAATAAAATAACTATCAGCAATATAATAAGAATTATTGCACCTACAGAAAGATACACGCCACCACCAATATCCCTAAGTTCGTGTTTGATAGATTTTACCTCATTACGCAAATCTTTCTTTTCTGATACCTTCATTTTTGATATATCCATCATCTTAATTTCATCTAACCTGAGTAGTAATACCTGAGCTTCTTGCGGTATTGCAGGTTCTGCAGGGTTTGGAGCCGGTACTGAAGTTGGTTCAGTAGTCGTTGCATTTAATTGAAATGGAATAAATGTTAATGACAAGAACGATGCCATTAAACAAAAAACGATCTTTTTCATTTTTCTTAATTTATTAATTAGTTGATTTAAACTAGATTACTTATATTAAATATTCAAAGTATTATTAAAATAATCTTCTACCTCGAATAATCTGGAGTAATATTGCAATAATTGCAATAACAAGTAGAATGTGTATGATACCTCCTGCATTGTATCCTAAGTATCCGATTGCCCATAGGATAATTAGAATTACAGCAATTACATAAAGTAGATTTCCCATTATTTTAATTTATTTTGAGTTAATTAATTCCTTAACAAAGGTATCTTAATGTCGTCCGGTAACCTTTACATAATTCCATAAATAATTTACATAATTCACACATTTGTTGCAGGGACTTTATTAAGCTTTTTATAGCGTTTTCTGATGA
>CAZKMG010000001.1:17538-46371 GCA_964553465.1 uncultured Bacteroidaceae bacterium | reverse complement strand
TGGCGCCCTGGCGCCACGCGCTACCAACTGCGCTACACCCCGATTGTTTTTGAATTATAAAAGTAATTATTCTTATCCCAAATTAATTTTATTTTCTCCTGCTTTTTTAAGCGAACTTCCGGTCTTGGCGCCCTGGCGCCACGCGCTACCAACTGCGCTACACCCCGATTGTTTTTGAATCATAAAAGTAAGTATTCTTATCGCAAATTAAAATGATTATCAGGTAAATCCTATATCATTTAGATATCGCGATGCCCCTCGTTTTTTGATCCTGTTTTCTAATTTCATTGCCTCCCCTTTGCTTGAAAATTCTGCCTGATAAAAAAGTTCCCATGGAACACCTGACCGGGTCCACCTGCAATACCCTTTATTATGCTCTATCAATCTCCTTGAAATATCTTCTGTATGGCCAATGTAGTAGAGATCCCGTGATTTACTATATAATATGTAAGTGTGAAATCTTATTTTCTCCTGCTTTTTTAAGCGAACTTCCGGTCTTGGCGCCTCAGCGCCACGCGCTACCAACTGCGCTACACCCCGGTTTTTTTATTTCCCATTATTGACGCCCTGCCAACGGAGGAGGCAAATAACGAAATTATGATATCCTAAAATTCCGATGCAAATATAATGAAATAGTCATTTGGCAAAATGATATTAAAAATCAAATTTTTTATTCTTTGAATTTTTCATTCTGATACGAATAATTATATAATAATATGAAAAATTTATTTTGTGTTATTATCCAACACTTTCGTAGAATATAATATAATCAATTGTTGGGGATGGCTAAACCCCCACCCTTCTAACCTTTATGCAAATATTTTTATAAAATCAGCTTGAATTAATAAAAATGTTAAAACTAATCATCCTTTTTATATTATTATATTCCTGAACGATTTAATACATTTGATTGGATATCTGTAGTTTAATTGAATTTTGCTTATTTGACAATTTTAAATATCTTGTTTTAATATTTCTAAAATATACACTAATTCTGATACCCATGAGAGTTTTTGCTTTTTCATTATTTTGCATTCTGATAGGAAATGGTTTATCTCAGTCTTGATTTAACGGCATCGATATAAATATCAGCTCCTATTGCTCATGTCAAATGTTATTCTCTAACCTGCAATTCTTCAGGGAATTTATGATGATATAATATTAAAATCGCCATGGTGCCAAACCTTCACTTATCAAATTCATTTAATGTCCGCACAGTATGAAACAAACAAAATATATTATAATACTGATTACTATAAATATAGTATTTCAATCATGTGACCAATCGAATTTCACGGATGCAAAGGATCAGGAATCAGGTACTCGAAAATATAATGAAGTTTATAAGGGGAAAGATCTCAACCGGATTGCTTTCCCTATTGGAGGTATTGGTGCGGGGATGTTTTGCCTCGAAGGTACAGGAGCGTTTTCTCATGTTTCCGTTCGTAATTCTATGGATGTCTTTAACGAGCCATTGATGTTTGCTGCACTTGCAGTTAAAGGGCTAAAAGACGGAGCTAAAGTTCTTGAGGGGCCTGTTCCTGAATGGAAATATTTCGGCCGGCCCAATGCAGCGCGGGGAGGTGGACACACATCATATGGTTTACCCAGATTTGAAAACGCTGAGTTTCTCTGCCGGTTTCCCTTCGCATATATAATACTTTCCGATAAGGACATCCCTCTTGAAGTGCGTTTGACAGGATGGAGCCCATTTATTCCAACCGATCCTGATAATTCAAGTTTACCGGTTGGGGCGGTTGAATATTCCTTTATAAATCGTGGGGATAAGATGATCGATGCAGTATTTTCCTTTCACTCAGTGAATTTCATGAGTCAAAAAGAAGGGATCAATGCCATCCTGCCTGTTAAAAACGGTTTTGTTCTTTCCCAGATGAAAGCAGACAAGGCTGCCCAATTAAAAGGGGATTTTGTTGTTTTTACTGATCAGTTATCAACGGTTACTGATCATTGCTGGTTTCGGGGAGGATGGAATGATCCTCTTACAATGGTCTGGGAAAATGTAGAACAAGCGAATCTTAAGTCAAATCCTCCGATCGAAAAGGACGCTCCTGGTGCTTCCCTTTTTGTTCCCATTAAAGTTGCTCCCGGGGGAGAAACGACTATTCACCTTATGTTCTCATGGTATGTTCCTGATTCAGATATCCGGACTGGAAAAGACCCCTATGATGCTCCAAAATGCGATCCTTCAACTGGCTGTTGCATTTCTCCGTATTATCAACCATGGTATTCCGGAAAATTCAGCAATATAAGAGAGGTTACAAACTATTGGAAGATTCATTATCCTGATCTGAAAAGCAAATCCCGGCTTTTTTCAGATGCTTTTTACGCAAGTTCTCTGCCTGCAGAAGTATTGGAAGCCATCGCAGCCAATCTGACCATTTTAAAATCTCCAACTGTTATGCGCCAGCGTGATGGGAAAATATGGGCATGGGAAGGATGTAATGATAATTCCGGTTGCTGTGCAGGTTCATGCACCCATGTGTGGAATTATGCTCAGGCTTTGTGCCATATGTTTCCATCACTCGAAAGGACACTACGTGAGACAGAGTTTAACGAAAGTCAAAATAAGGAAGGCCATCAGACTTTCAGGTCTGCCCTTCCCATCCGTCCGGTTGATCATCAATTTTATGCCGCTTCCGACGGACAATTGGGCGGAATAATGAAAATCTACCGGGATTGGAAAATAAGTGGGAATAATACATGGATGAAAAAACTTTTCCCTAAAATAAAATCAAGCATGGATTATTGCATCGAAACCTGGGATCCCCGACATAAGGGAGTGATTGAGGAACCTCATCATAACACATATGATATTGAATTCTGGGGATCTGATGGGATGATCACAAGCATTTATCTGGGCGCGCTCAACGCAATTTGCGAAATGGGTAAGTTCATTTCGGAGGATGTGATTTTATATCAGCAACTTTATCAAAATGGGAAACAGTTCATGGAAAATATATTGTTTAATGGAGAGTATTTCATTCAGAAAATTCAATGGACTGATTTGAATGCTCCCGATCCGGTTGAGGCATCGAAAAAATCCATAGGGGGGAATTATTCGAACGAAGCTATCGCTGTTCTGCAAAGAGAAGGTCCAAAATACCAGTATGGTGACGGATGCCTTTCCGATGGAGTACTTGGATGCTGGATGGCAAGAGTTTGTGGATTGCCAGATCCAATTGATGCCAATAAAATTAAATCTCACGTGTTATCAGTTTATAAAAACAACCTTAAAAACGATTTGAGCGATCATCCGAATCCACAGCGTTCGACCTATGCTCTCGGTCATGAGGGAGGGCTTCTTTTATGTACGTGGCCCAAAGGAGAAAAGCCTTCACTCCCCTTTGTGTATAGCGATGAAGTGTGGACCGGTATTGAATACCAGGTGGCCTCCCATTTAATGTTCATGGGAGAAATCGAAAAGGGATTGGAAATTGTTCGTATTTGCCGTAACCGTTATGATGGAAGTATAAGGAATCCTTTCGATGAATATGAGTGTGGGCACTGGTATGCGAGGGCAATGGCAAGTTATGCCTTATTGGAGGGTATGACCGGGGTTCGCTTCGATGCAGTTGACAAGATCCTGTATATCGATTCCAGGATAGGAGACTTTACAAGCTTCCTATCTGCCGAAACAGGATTTGGAAATGTCGGTCTTAAAAACAACAAACCATTTATTAAGATGGCATATGGAAACCTGGACATTAAAAAGGTTCTGGTTTCCGGAGTTGAAAGTGAATTGGTAAAGTAAGCACGTGGGTGAGGAGTGACAAAATCCATACAAATCATAATGCAAAAACTCCATGTTCATTTAAATCTTTGCATTTAAATTTAAAAATGATAATCAAATTGATTTTTGATAAGTTTACAATCATTAATAACCTTTAAAAGCTAATGTATGAAAATGAATATACAGGATAAATTATCTGGTAAATTTATCCTGGTTTAATATTAGAATTCATTCTCGTTTAATATTATTTTTGTATTTTAATCATTCCCATTTTATGAAATTTCTATTTCCTTTAATCCTTCTATTCTTTTGCCTTACTTCATTGTATCAACAACCTTTGCAAGTTACTAGGAATTATGATATTATCATCGACACTGACTGTGGTGCCGATGACTATCGTGCCATAAATATTTTACTCGCACGCCCTGAAATATCTGTTAAAGGAATTATCGTTACCGATGGGAATATCTTGCCTGAAGAGGGTTTTAATAAAGTAACCGGTTTTCTTCAGGAGATTGGTAAAGATTCAATTCCTGTAGGTTGCGGAAAAAATATCCATGGAAAAGGACCTGCCTGGAGAGAATATACTCAGTCCTTGAAATGGAGCTCCATTCCCTATCCTGGTGTAAACTATATTTCCTCCATGGATCTGCTTTCCGAAATAATTACTCCAACAGGTCAGAAAATAACTCTTGTATGCCTGGGGCCTTTATCTGACATCAGTGAATTCATTGAAAAGAAACCTGGTATGCTGCAGGGAATTGACCGGATAATATGGTATAATGACTCTGTAAATCCATTGAAAGGGTTTAATTATGAGTATGATAGTCTTGCAGTTAAAAGAGTAATTAACTCACATATCAGGATGGATGTAATATCCAATCTCATGTATCCTAATTCTGTTTTTGATACCACATGGATATCTAAAAATAATGTTTTACAAACCTCTCTTTCAGAAGTATTAAGTCACTTTTATCATCAAAATATACATCCGAAAAACTTTACTTGCAATCAACTTACCCTGTTTGATGAGCTTGCCGCATTATATCTTTGTATTCCGGCATTATTTGATATGAACCCAGAGGTCGGGAAAACAAGGCTGCGATATTCAACAGCTTATGACCTGGTTGCAATCAGGGAAGTAATGAAGGACATGATCCGGGGCACTTATTTTCCTGAAAAGAATGTTGTGTTTACGAAATTTCCTGCACAGCGTGAACTCTTTTCTTATGACGTCCGGCAGATTATGGATTCTGCAATTGCCAGGTATGGTGACGAAGAATGGAAAGCATGCGTTATAACTGATGAATTTCATGGGCATCTTGGTGTATATTCAATTGTCGGGGCTAAAATGGGCATTAAGGCAAGGGAGATTTTCGGGGTTGGTCCCGATGTATTAAAAGTTGTGACTTATGCTGGACTTAAACCTCCTTACAGTTGTCTTACCGACGGTATCCAGGTAAGCACAGGAGCTACTCTTGGAATGGGGTTGATTTCTGTGGCCACAGTAAATGAAACAAGGGCTATGGCAGAGTTTTCCTATAAAAACAGAACTATCCGCCTCAGTCTGAAAGATGAATATCTGAAACAGGTAGAAGCTGACATCATGGAAGGTATAGTAAAGTTCGGGTTAATGGACGATGGATACTGGAAGTTGGTAAGACAGTCCGCCCTGAAATATTGGCTGGATTGGGACAGAAATAAAATTTTTACTATTGAAGAAGTCCAAAGTCAATAAATAACCAGAATGATAGAACGCCATTTTTATTAAGTAACGTGTCATTTTTAAAGCTTAATATTTGGATTTACCTTTATAAAAAAATGAAATGAAAAAAATTCTTTTAATTAAAATGATTTTATCAAGCCTATTCATCCTGGCTTGTAGTCAAAATGTTCCTACTATGGTAAAACAATCCTTTAGCAAAAAATTTCCTTTGGCAGATCAGGTCCGGTGGACCAAAGAGGATTCTGCAACTTTTGAGGCTGAATTCAAACTGAATGGCAAAGAAATGTCTGCAAACTTTGATGAAAAAGGAATATGGTTTGAAACTGAAGCCGAAATTACTGAAGAACAGCTTCCGGATACTATAAAAGCTGCCCTTCTGATACACTTCAAAGATTATATAATACAAGAAACTACTACCGTTGAGGAACCCGGCAAGAGTTTAAAATATGAAATTGGAATAAATAAAGACAAAGAAAAATTGGAAGTTATATTTACGGTTGATGGTCAGCTTTTAGATAAGAAAAGGATTAATCCTCATTAAATTCATTTCATTAGTTTTATGGTTTAAATTAATTTGTATGCTTCGTATTATTCCTGGCTGCCTTTTGTTATTGCACTTTTTGAGTCCGGAAATGACAGCCCAGGTCAGGTCGCTTGATTTTTACCTGGAAAAAGGTGCTTCCAACAGTCCTTATGTAAAGGACGTGATGAATCAGGCGAAGATATTAAGCCTTGAGAATGATAAGCTTAAAGCTGGTTATAACAAGCCGACAATATATGGCACCTCAAATATCATGAAGGCGCCTGTATTTAATGGTATTGGATATGATGTGGCCATGAGCGACGGAGCTCATTATTCAGCCCTGGCAAATATAAATCAACCTTTATTCACTGGAAAATATCTCCTGACGGAAAAAGAAAAGAATGAGCGGGAAGCTGATCGATCACTATTCTCCGGACAGCTGAGTTTACGTGAACTTAAAAAACAAATAACCGATCAATATATCATTTGCTTCTACGACCAGGAGCATTTGAATTTTCTTTCCGGCTTTTTAAACCTTATTTCAGACCAGTATAATGCAAGCATTAAATTGGCCCAGGTTGGAATCCTCAAAACTTCCGATCTTATTTTACTGGAAATTGAAATTGGAAATAACAGAAATAAATTCGGTGAACTGAATAATAAACTTCGGGAAGATTTTTCTTCCTTGAATATTCTTTCTGGTATTTTTGACACTACCCTTGTTAAGTTTGAGAAGCCTTTCCTTCAAATTCACTTAACAAATCCCACCGGTTTTAATTTTTTAACCCAATTCAGGTTGGACAGCCTACTGACAGTCAGCAAACGTAAAGTTTTCGATCTTAAGTATGAACCACAGATCTCTGCTTTTGCCGATGCAGGTCTCGTCTCCACACAACTCCAAAATATAGAGAAACGTATTGGATTCAGTGCGGGATTAAATTTTTCCATGACTATATTTGATGGAAAGCAACGCAGGATAAACGAGGATCAATCAAAAATAAGCCTCATGACGATTGAAAATTACAAAGAAAACTTTAAAAATGAGCAGAATCAGAACCTGGGTAAACTGAGAACCGAACTACATATCATTGAAGATCAGATCCTGCGAGCTGAGGAACAATTAGGTAAGTTTAAATTATTACAGGAAATATATCGTAAAGAGCTCGAACGGGGAGATTTGTCAGTCACTGATTATCTTATGATGGTCAGAACCTTTCAACAAACACAGGACGAATATCTGAATTATCAAATGCAAAAATTACTTTTCATCAATGCATACAATTTCTGGAACTGGTAAACGGGGATTAAGATTTGTAAGCCCCATCCTCCTGATGATATTTTTCACAGGATGTCCAATGAATATGCCTCAAATAGTGACTGAGTCCGAATCGTTACCAAGAGTAAAAGTCGCTCATGTTCAAAGGATTGATCTGTATGAATCAGTAGATTTAATTGCTACAACCGCATATATTGATAAAAGTGAAATTTATGCACCTGCATCAGGTTATATAATTAGGATTGGTGCTGTTCAGAGTGAAAATGTTTCTGCTGGTCATTTTCTGTTTAGTCTTGAGACAAGGGAGCACAAGGCAATTAGCAACGACAGCCTTATGAAGCAGCAGAATATTTCAAGCCTGGGTATATTTAAGGTAGATGCCCCTGGAAATGGGTATATTAAGGAACTTTTTCATCAATCCGGAGATTATGTAACTGAAGGGACATTGTTATGTAATTTCACAAGAACTGATAATTTGTATTTCATTGCTTATGTTCCTTTTAAGTATAAAAAATTCATCATTACCGGATTGAATTGCGGAATAATGTTACCAGACAGCTCCGTTATTCCATGTACAATTGATAAATCGCTAAATACAGTCGAGCCAGGATCGCAATCCATCCAGGTACTTATAAAACCTGCAAATAAAATAAATCTTCCTGAAGGACTTAATGCCATTTTTAAATTACCGATCCGAAAGTTGCCCGACAGCCAGGTGTTACCGGTATCAGCTATTCTGTCAAACGAAACGCTTGATGAATTCTGGGTTGTGGAAATAATCCAGGATAGTCTTGCTGTCAAAATACCTGTGAAAAAAGGTATCAGGAAAGGAAATATGGTTCAGATTATCGACCCGGTTTTTAAACCAACCGATAAAATCCTGATTGAAGGTAATTACGGACTTCCGGATACAACAAAAGTTCAGATAATTGACCAGGAATGAATTTTTTTAAAAAATTTCAAACTCCCATTTTATTTGGCCTTATCCTGATATTGGCCGGGGGTATATTTGCTTATAAGAACATTCAGATATCGCTTTTCCCGGAAATTACATTTCCTAAAATTAAGATTATTGCGGATAACGGGGAACAACCGGTTGACAAAATGATGATTACTGTTACAAAACCCCTTGAAAATGCATTAAAACTTGTTCCTCAGCTAAATACACTCCGAAGCACCACAAGCAGGGGAAGTTGTGAAATTTCAGCATTCCTGAAATGGGACTCTGACATCTACAACAGTTTACAGCAGGTAGAAGCAAGGATTTCCGAAATCAGGAATATTTTACCTCCGGATACAAAAATTACAGTAGAGAGAATGGATCCGACTACTTTAACATCCTTCGGCTATTCTCTGGAGTCTGATAACAAAAGCCTTATAGAACTTAAGAAACTTGGGGAATACACGATTAAACCCTATTTGTCACAGATACCCGGTATTTCTGCGGTACTGGTCCTGGGAGGAAAAACAAAGGAATTCTGGATTGAAATAAATCCCGTTAAGCTCACTGAACTAGCTATTACCCCGCTGGATATCAGTAATTCTCTCCAAAAGACCGGCTTTATTCAGTCGAACGGGTATATGAGCGATTATCGCAGATTATACTTAACCATTACCGATGCAGGTTTATATGATCAGGAAAGTATTGAGAATACTGTTATTCAATTTTCGGGAGGGAGGGTATTGAGAATTAAAGATATAGGTTTGGTTAAAGTATCTGAAAAGGTTGAATATATTAAAGTGAATGCTAATGGCCGGGAGGGAGTACTGATAAATATTTTACGTCAGCCAAATACTAATATCATCACCTTATCAGAGCAGATTAAAACTAAAATTATCGAATTAAAAAGCATCCTTCCTGAGGGGGTAATACTTAAACCCTATTATGATCAGGCTGAATTTGTTGGAAGAAGCATTCGGAGCCTGTTTGATGCACTGGTAGTAGGATTATTCCTTGCGGTTTTTATAGCCATATTATTCCTCAGGTCAACCAATGCCAACCTCACACTTCTGCTTATTATTCCGATTACACTATGTTCGACCCTACTGGTGCTCCTGGTATTACATTACACGCTAAACATAATGACAATTGGGGCCATAGCAGCCGCAATCGGCCTTATAATTGATGATGCCATAGTTGTAATTGAACAGATGCACAGGACACATGAGGAAAATCCGGATGAGCCTGTTCCGGTTATTACCGGAAAGGCGATTAAGTTCCTTTTGCCAGCTATGATTGGGTCTTCCCTTAGTACTATCGTGATCTTTATACCATTCTCATTAATGAGCGGGGTGGCCGGTGCATATTTTAAAGTTCTTGCGTACACAATGATTATAACACTTAGCTGTTCTTTTCTTGTTACTGCAATTTGCTTACCTGCACTCTACACATTTTTGTCAAAGTATATTAAAATTAAGATAAAAACAAAGCATAGCATACATACAAGGAAGTGGGTCAATTTTTTCATTCATAAACCTGCTATTTCAATCATCTTTATTTTAGTTCTAATTGCCGGGTCATTATTCATTTACCCGAAACTCGAGACCGGGTTTCTTCCTGAGATGGATGAGGGATCAATTGTTCTTGACTTTGATTCTCCTCCCGGCACATCTATTGAAGAAACAGAAATGATGCTCGTGAAAGTAGACAGCATTGTTCTCCAGACCCCTGAAGTGATTTCATATTCAAGACGTACGGGTACTCAAATGGGATTTTTTATTACTGAACCCAGCAGAGGTGACTATCTTATCGAATTAACACATAACCGCAACCGTAGCACAGATGAGGTTATTAATGACATCCGTCTTAAGGTTGAACAGAAGCTTCCTGCTCTGATAATTGATTTTGGCCAGGTTATCGGCGATATGCTGGGTGATCTGATGAGTTCGGTTCAACCTGTGGAGATAAAAGTATTTGGAAACGACCGGAATAAACTCGAACCTTATGCAAAAGAAATAGCCCAGATAGTTGAAAATACTCCCGGCACCGCCGATGTTTTTGATGGAATAGTGATTGCCGGTCCTAATATAAATATTAAACCTAAAAATGACCAGTTATACAAATATGGTCTTTCTCCGGAAGATCTTCAATTTGAATTACAAACTCAACTTGCAGGTGTTATTGTTGGCACGATTCAGGAAAAAGAACAACTTACGGACATTCGGATGATCTTTCCAAAAGGACCGAAAATGAATACTACCGATCTTTCAAAATCTGATATTTTCCTGCCAGGAGGAAAACAAGTTCCACTTACTGAAATTGCCGATATTGAAACCCATAAGGGAGTATCTGAGCAGGAAAGGGAAAACATGGAACCAATTATAGCAGTCACTGCCCGGTTAAATAACAGGGATCTTGGGAGTGTGATGAGAGATATCCAGCAGGAAATAAAGAAAAACATACATTTCCCTAAAGGTTATGGGGTTATATATGGAGGTTCCTTTGCCGAACAGCGAGCATCTTTTAAAGAATTACTTACAATTCTTATACTTGCTTCCCTCCTGGTTCTGCTTGTTTTACTTTTTCTTTTCAGAAAACTAAGAATTGCTTTTCTGATACTTTTTATGGCAGTACTGGGTATTGGAGGATCATGGATCGCTCTTTTCATCACTCATACTCCCCTCAATGTCGGCAGTTATACTGGTGTCATTATGATTGTTGGAATAATTGCTGAAAACGCAATATTTACTTTTCAGCAATTCATGGCTAATCTGGAGAGTGTTGGATCTGACAGGGATTCCGCAATCAATTATGCCATATCAACACGTCTCAGACCAAAATTGATGACCGCTTTAGGGGCTATCATAGCCCTTTCACCTCTTGCCTTTGGCATCGGGACAGGTGCTCAATTACATCAACCCCTTGCCATTGCTGTAATTGGAGGATTTATTTGTGCCCTGCCATTGTTGCTGATCGTATTTCCAAGCATTTTAAGGATCCTTTATTCAAAATAATCATGTGCATTTTTCAAGTATAATTAACGTGAGTTTGAAAACAATTTGCCAATTACTTTTTATCATTAATAAACTTAAACGCCATCCTGCTTGCATTCCTTTAGTAATGCTTCAGCGGAGCAAAGCCGTTCAAATTACATTGGCTGGCAGGGACACCATGGCGCAAATAATAAACACAATTGAAAATTTTTCAGACTTTGCGATCTGGTGTCAGCCGCAGGTTGATTGCGTTTATTATTTCTCACTATAAAACAATATTGTCCGGTTTGTTGTTTTAGATAAGAAATTCGTATTATTATCCATATAATATTTTATAATAATGCCATTAAATGTTCCAAATAATTTACCGGCAATAAAGGTGCTGAAGAATGAGAATATCTTTATTATGGAGGAAAATCGAGCCATACATCAGGATATTCGGCCATTACGAATAGCATTATGTAACCTGATGCCTGTGAAAATTGTGGCAGAAACCGACTTAATAAGAATCATTTCAAACACTTCATTACAAGTTGAACTGGAATTGTTTTTTATGGACAAACATCATTCTAAAAACACGCCCAGGGAGCATCTTGAAGTTTTTTATAAAACTTTCGACCAGATTAAGCAATTTAAATACGATGGATTGATCATTAACGGAGCTCCGGTGGAATTGCTTGAATTTGAAGAAGTAGATTATTGGGATGATTTATGTGAAGTGATGGCCTGGAGTAGAACAAATGTCACTAATACAATGCATATTTGCTGGGGATCACAAGCCGGATTATACTATCATTACGGAATCGGAAAATACCCATTGCCCAAAAAAGCATTCGGAGTTTTTGATCATTACATTACTGATCCTAAAATTCCACTTGTCCGCGGATTCGATGATATTTTCCCTGCCCCTCATTCACGTTATACGGAAAATCGGCTTGAAGACCTGAAAAATCATCCTGACTTAATATTAGTTGCTTATTCCGATAAAGTGGGGGCAAATATTGTTATATCAAAAGATGGAAAACAGATTTTTGTTTCAGGTCATCTTGAATACAATGACGATACTCTGAAAACTGAGTACGAGCGAGACAAAGCTAAAGGACTTTCCATTGACATCCCTGAAAACTATTTTTTACACAACAATCCTGACGAAAAGCCTGTTGTTCGATGGCGGGCACATGCCAGCCTGCTTTTTTCAAACTGGCTGAACTATTACATTTACCAGGAGACTCCTTATGACTGGGTTTAATTAATTCTGACCTTTACAACAATTTTCTTCACAAAAGAATTTGTGTCTATTTTTATGCCAGGACTATGAGCATCATCAGGGAAAAATATGAAAAAACGTTCAGGGTTTGCTAATCTCAGCGCCCCCCCCTCTGCCTGGATAAAAGCAATATCTTTCTCCTGGTTATAAGGGCCTGATTTAACTGTGTTATCAAACTTCATAATGTTAATATATTCCTTTCCTTTCAAAACATACTGAATGTCTGCATAGGACCGGTGAACTTCAAAGCGTGCATCCTCGGGATTTTTTGTTGTATATTCACTTACACTTGCAAAAAGATCATTCCCCATAAGCTCAGTTGTTCCCGGATTAATTGTATCAATGTTTGATGAGTTAAGAAAAGAAAATGCTTTATCCCACCGCTCTTTATTCTTATAATACTGAATGGCAAATTCTTTTCTGTTAATTGACTCATCAGGTAAAACATTCCATCCTTGAAGCCATTTTCCTGCATCAAACCATTGGTTAAGCTGGTCCGAAGTCCAGTTCTGAGGATTTTTATCTGGTGTACTTGTACAGGAAAACAAAATAACAAAAAATGAAATTGCAGATATTTTTTTAATTTTCATGGCTTAAAGATTTATTTTAAGTTGTAGTTGGTAACGTGTCATGCTTATGTACTTACTTATTCATTTTTCAAGAGAATTTTTTTTCCTTTGGAATAAAAACATATACCCTCGATTAATCCAGGATATCTTCACTGATTAAGGCCTTTAACTCATCCATCAATTGGATCTTATCAACAGGGACCACCCCGGCTCTTTCGCATACCTGCCCTCCGGCAATATTCGAAATTGCTGCAACCTCAACCGGTTTTAATTCGGCCGATAAACAAAGACTTGCCAAACTGATAACACTGTCTCCGGCACCTGAAACATCAGCAATATCTCTTATTTCAGAAGAAATATGATGGTACTCATCTTTATCGTTAATCATTATCCCCATTTCAGAAAGTGTTACCATAATCATTTGATGATTTTTCTTCATTCGCAGGCTTTCCATCGCTCCTGCAATACCTTCAAGATCGTGCTTATCGATGTCTGCTTTAATCCCCTGAACGAGTTCCTTAAAATTAGGTTTAAAAAGTGTGGCATTTTCATACAACATAAAATTCCTTTTTTTCGGATCAACCAGAACAGGAATGTTCTTTTTATTGGCAATGTTAATGACCTCTAAAATCAGCTTGGGAGTAATAACACCTTTGTCATAATCCTGGAAAATGATCGAATCTATTTTGCCTTCGGATACCATATTTTCAGTAAACTCTATCATCTTCAATTCAGAAACTGAATTAATATAGGCATCCATTTCCTCATCTACTCTTAATAAATGTTGATTTCCACTGATGACTCTGGTTTTCTGGGTTGTAATTCTTTTTTTATCAATTTGTATCCCAACATCAGTAAGGTTCTGGACATTTAACAAATCAATAAGTTCCTTACCCCTCTTATCATTACCAATAACAGAACAAAGGATAGGAACAGCACCCATCGCTTTAACATTAAGAGCAACATTGGCTGCCCCTCCTAATCGTTTTTCAACATGTACGTTCCCAACAATAGGAACAGGTGCTTCCGGAGATACCCGGTCAACTCGTCCCCATAAGTAAGTATCAATCATTACATCCCCGATAATCAGTACTTTGAACTTTTTAAATCTCTTAAAAAGTTTATCAGGATCAATATTTTTAAACATAAAAGGAATTTTCACAGTTTTTAACAAATATATCATTTTTTAATCCACGATCGTCAATAAATATAAGACAAAGATGATCTTTATTGTGGCGCAATCCGGATTAAAAATTTAATTCATTTAATATAATCCTGAGTTGATTACCAAACTTAACCTCCTCCAAATCGGAAAGTGAATGAGGGCTAAAAGGGATCAACATCCACCGTAAATTTTAATCCTCTGGTCCCGAAGACATTGTCCGCATCTGATAAAATTTTTTTCACCAATCCTTTTGCTTTTTGAAAAGATGACTGTTTTTCAATTTTCAGGATTATATCGATGATATAATAATTACTGACTCTCCCAACCAGTGGAGCTTGAGGTCCTAATACACGATTTCCGAATATTAACCTCAATTCATCTGAAAGTGATCTGGCAGCTTTAGTTAAAAAAATTAAGTCTTTATGTCGAAGAGAGATTTTTATCATTCTTACGAATGGGGGATATTTAAATGCCTGCCTTTCTTTCAATTGTTGTTCAAACATGGAATTGAAGTCATTTTCCTTAACAAATCTTATGATTGAATTGGCCGGATCTTTGGTTTGTATGATTACCTCTCCTCTTTCATCTTTTCTGCCTGCTCTTCCACTAACCTGCGCCATGAGTTGATAACTTCGTTCATATGCCCTGAAATCAGGATAATTAAGCATCTGATCAGCATCCAATATCCCTACAAGTAAAACATTTTCAAAATCAAGACCTTTGGAAATCATCTGTGTTCCGACTAAAACATCAATATGTCCCTGCCCAAAATCCTCAAGTATTTTCTCGTATGAATTTTTTGCCCTTGTTGTATCAAGGTCTAATCTTGCTACTTTAATTCCGGGAAAAATAAATCCTATTTCGTCTTCAATTCTTTCTGTACCAAAACCTTTGGTTATCATCTTTGTATTCTCACAATTACCACATTTGTCAGATACTTTTTGTGTATATCCGCAATAATGACAAACAAGGGAATTATTGAATTTATGATAAATAAGGCTAACATCACAGGTTTTGCAGCGTGGAATCCATCCACATGTATCGCATTCGATAAAGGATGAATATCCCCGACGGTTCTGAAAAAGGATGACCTGTTTCCCTTTTTTAAAAGTACTTTCCATTGCTTTCACCAGGGAGGGTGTGAAAAACGATTGCATTGTTTTTCTTTTTCTTGCGTCTATTATATCCGAAATGAGGATCTCTGGAAGCCTAATATTTCCATACCTTTCCTTTAGTATAACTTTTTCATATTTACCACGGAGACAATTAGAATAAGTCTCTATGGAAGGTGTTGCTGTCCCTAAAAGAACTTTCGCTTTGCAAAATGAGGCAAGGATTATTGCAGAATCCCTGGCATGATATCTTGGGGCCGGATCAAATTGCTTATAGGTATTCTCATGTTCTTCATCAACAATAATTAATCCCAGGTCCCGGAATGGGAGAAATATCGCTGACCTGACGCCCAGAATAATGTCGTACTCCTCCCTGTTAACCCCTGCCATCTTATTATATACACTGATCCTTTCACTGTCTGAAAATCTGCTGTGATATATTCCGACTTTATTTCCAAATACTTTTCTTAACCTGTTGATAATTTGAGTTGTTATGGCAATTTCAGGCAAGAGATATAATACCTGTCTCCCCTCTTTTATAGTATCTTGGATAAGATGAATATATATTTCAGTTTTACCGCTGGAGGTTATTCCATGTAACAGGACGACATCCTTATGAAGAAATTTATCTTTAATTGATTTAAGGGCATGATCCTGAGCAGCACTTAGTTCTTGTAGATCTCTTATTTCATCAAAACTGTAACTCGGTGGATTAAGTTCCCTCTCTTCTTTTATTATAAAACCTTTTAATATTAATGATTTCAATATTCCCTGAGTGAATAATTTAGATAAATCAGATACAGGTATTTCTACTGGAAGGATCTCTTTCCGGCTATTTGTTGAAATGCTAACAATCTTTTTAAGGGCTTCTTTTTGTTTTGGTGCCGCGGATAATGTACTAAAAGCTTTATCTAATTCCTTTCCGGTTTGCAGGTTTGGATGAAGAAGGAGAACTGCCCTGGTTTTTACGCTCCGGATCTCATGCAACTTTTCCATTAAATAAGTTGCATTAAGATAAATTAATTGCTTGAGCTGAACAAATAAATTCTTATTACGAAAGATTTTAGATAACTCTCTTAATTTTATCCCGGGATTTTTCTGGATAGCTTTATAAATAATATCCAGATCGGTACCAGCCAATTCATTCGAATTGAAATGATCATTTGGAAATACATGTGATTCACTTTCAAGTTTAAGGCCGGAAGGCAGGGCTGACTTATAAACCTCCCCGATGGAACACATATAATAATCTGACATCCATCTCCAGAATAAAAGTTGGATATCATTTACAATAGGTTTTTCATCTAACAGGGAAATAATGCTTTTCACGCCGGCAATACCAGGATTATTTGTATGTATTTTCAGGATAATCCCTGTATATAACTTTCGGGATCCAAACTGAACGATCACCCTCTTGCCCGGAGTAATATGGGATTCCATTTCAGCCGGGACAAAGTAAGTGTACTCCTGAGGTAGCGGAATGGGAAGGATAATATCAGCGTATATCTCAGGATTTATCATGGATTAAGGTATGAGAAATAAAAAATGTTAAAAGGATTGGATATATATATTTTCAAACAGCTTTTCATGGTTTTATATGCAAAGATGGATCTTATATTTCATACTTAAAGTCCATATTTCTTAAGAAGAAAGCTGTGTATATTTTTATTTCCTGTTTATTGATTTATTAATACAAATCTCACGGATTGTTATCCCCGGGAAATTATTAAGCTATAAATGTATCTTTTGAAGATATATTATAAATACACTTTTATTATAAGGATAATATTTCTGCCATCTCAAGGGCAGACATTTCAACCGATTTATGAGTTTTAATCACTTTACTGAAAGGGATAAGAACAATTTCATTCTCCTTAATACCTATCATTACACTTTTCTGGTCTTCAATTAATGCTTCAACCGCATAGTATCCAAACTTACTGGCCATTACACGGTCATAAGCTGAAGGGGTCCCTCCCCGCTGGATATGACCCAGGATGGAAACCCTGACATCATAATCCTTAAAATCTTCCTTAACTTTCGATGCAATAGTCATGGCACCACCTTCATCATCTCCTTCAGCAACAATGATAATATTGCTGGATTTTCTGCGTTTAAATCCCTTCTCAAGAAAATCTTTAAGTCCTGCAACCTGATTTTTCAACTCTGGTACAAAGATAGCCTCAGCTCCACAGGCAATTCCGCTGTCAAGCGCAATAAAACCTGCATCTCTGCCCATAACTTCAATGAAAAATAAACGATCATGACTGCTGGCAGTGTCCCTGATCTTGTCGATGGCCTCAACCACGGTATTTAATGCAGTATCATACCCTATGCTATAATCTGTACCAAATATATCATTATCAATTGTACCGGGAATACCCACGAAAGTAATATCAAAATATTCGTCACAAAATACTCTTGCACCTGATAGTGAGCCATCCCCACCTATAACTACAACAGCATCAATTCCTTCCCGTTTAAGGTTTTCATAGGCTATTTTCCTTCCTTCTACGGTCCGGAATTCAGCGCTTCTGGCTGTTTTTAAAATAGTGCCTCCACGTTGTAAAATATCACTTACATTGTGGGCTTTAAGTTCCTTAAAATGACCATTTATCATACCATGGTAACCATGACGTATTCCTATAAATTCCATTTTATTATAAATAGCCGCTCGGGTTACTCCCCTTATAGCGGCATTCATACCAGGTGAATCACCCCCTGATGTTAATACACCTATTTTTTTAATTTTTCCCATAAAAGGTTATTTTCTAAAATAAACTGAAAATAAAATTATTATTAAATCACTCACTAAGGATTTAACATAAACATTTATTAATACTTTCCAGAAACTTCATATAGTTGAGGCAAAATCAATCCCATATTTAAAATACTTTTTCTTAAATATTTTTCTTCTGAGAAAATTGCTTATCTCAACATTTTATAATCCATTAAATTACAATCTATTAAATAACAAATGGTTATTCATTTAATCGGATAAGGTATGTGTATTATTCGTTTTTTGTCAATTTTTTTACTCTTTCATAAGCATTTTTTATCTGCCATCGTGGTGTTGAAGTGGCTCCTGTTATTCCTACACTTTCAACATTACTGAACCATTCCTTTTTAATTTCCTGATGATCCGTTATATAATAACACCGATCGTTTTCAGCTTTACATGCTTCAAACAACATTCTGCCATTTGAACTGTTACTTCCTGCCATGAAAATAAGCAAATCATTTTCCTTCGCAAATTTAACCAGCCCGGGTTTTCTGTGAGATACTTGTCCGCAAATTGTATGATTAATTTTTAATTCACCACCTTCATTTTTCAACCTCATTTTTAATAAAGAAGCAATATTATTGTACTTTTCAGGATCCATTGTAGTTTGTGCATATAAATGAACCTTCCCGGAAAGTGGTATATTTTTAGCCTCCTCTAAAGTTCCGATTATCTCTGCATTGTCTTTAACCTGTGCCCTTAATCCCTTCACTTCCGGATGATTGATCTTACCGTAAATAATTATTTTTTCTTGCCCAACATCATCTTTTTTAATTCTGTTTTGAATTTTTTTAACAATAAAACAGGTGCCATCTATAATCTCAATGTTGTTTTTCCTGGCAATCTCATAAGTTTCAGGTGGTTCACCATGAGCCCGTAATAAGAGTTTGCAGTTGTGCAAATGAGGAAGATCATTATGAGTTATTAGTTTTAAGCCCTTATTAACCAACCTTTTCACTTCCGATTCATTATGGACTATTTGACCTAAACAATATAGTTCACCCCCTTGATCCAGAATGTTTTCAGCAAGTTCAACCACCCTGAGCACTCCAACGCAAAACCCGGATTTCTCTTCAATGCTAATTTTCATAAAACTGAAAAGTTATACTTTTCTTTTAGTATTTTATCAAACCATATTATCTGATCATCTATTGTCATATAACTGTTATCAAGCACAATGGCATCATCAGCTTTTCGAAGAGGGCTCTCCTGCCGGTTCTGATCAATAAAATCACGTTCACGTATATTGGTTTCCACTTCATCTAAAGTAGTTTTAATACCTTTTTGCAGTAATTCATTATATCTTCTTTCTGCCCTTATGAAAGGTTCAGCTGTCATAAATAGTTTGATGTCGGCATAAGGAAATACTATCGTCCCGATATCCCTGCCATCCATAACAATTGATTTCTTCTCACCCAGTTTTCTCTGCATGGAAACCATCTGCTTTCTAACCAATGCAATTTTGCTAATAATACTTACATACTCTGAAACTTCAATTCCTCTTATCTCCTCTTCTACATTCCTGCCCTGCAAAAAAATTTCATTTTTCCCGGTTTCAGGACTTATTTTAAAGCTGAGATCAATTTTCGGAATTTCATCTTTCAATCTTTTCTCATCTACCAGATCATCCAGTAAAATCTTTTCTCTGATAGCAAAAAGGGTCACAGCCCTGTACATGGCCCCACTATCAACATAAAGATAATTAAGCAAAGAGGCAATGGCTTTGGCAAAGCTGCTTTTACCTGAGGATGAAAAACCATCAATGGCAATGATCAAAGAGGGAATGGAATGCTTCATAGTGCTTGATATGGATTACAAATGTAATAAACTTGATGCTCAAAACCGGCATCTCTTTAAACAAAAAAAATTTTAATGTAGCTATCATATTACTCAAATAAGCCTTAATTTTATCATCATTCTTTTGTACCCTGTATTATAGCTGATTGGTTTCTTATGTTTATTTCTATAAAATATTATATGTTGTAAACCAGATACATAAAAACTATTTTTAAGATAATTCCTTTACTTAAAATGAAAATAAAAACTTTTATCATCATCGTATCGATCATATCTTTGAATGCATGTAGAAACCAGGCAGGGAAAGAGAAAGATCCTGGAATATCATCATCAAATATAATTAATGAATTCATGCCTGGTTCCTTTGGATTTGATCTTGAAATACTTAAAAACCACCATGAAATTGTTATCCTTCATGATTCTCTGAATAAATCAATGGTAGTTGTGAGTCCCTTATGGCAAGGAAGGGTCATGACAAGTTCCTTTAATGGGAATAATGGAATAAGCCTGGGCTGGATAAATCATGAATTGATTCATAGTAGGGAAGTAAAATCAAATATTAATCCTTTCGGAGGAGAGGACCGTTTCTGGCTCGGGCCAGAAGGTGGGCAATTCTCATTATTTTTTAAACCAGGGGTAACTTTTGAATCATCAAATTGGCAGGTGCCCAAAGAAATTGACATTGAACCTTTCGATCTTATTCAACATACAAATACTTCTGCAAGTTTTAAAAGAAATTTATCTCTTCTCAATTATTCAGGTCATAGATTTACACTTCTCGTTGAGCGTGAAATCAATCTATTGAATATCGAAGAGATAAGTAAAGTTTTATGTGTCAATTCGGCAGGTCTTGATTTTGTTGCTTTTGAGAGTATAAATAAAATAACGAATACAGGTAATAAATCCTGGACCAGAGAAACTGGTGCTTTATCTGTATGGATACTTGGCATGTTTCAGGCATCTGAGTTCACAACCATTATTATACCTTTTAAACAAGGTGATACTTTGAACTTAGGACCGGTGGTGAATGATCATTATTTTGGAAAGATCCCTCCTGAAAGGCTTATTATAAAAGAACAGGTGATGTTTTTCAAGGGGGATGGGAAATATAAAAGCAAACTGGGGATCGGTCCAAAAAGAGCCTTACCTTATATGGGGACTTACAATGAAAAAACGAATGTACTCACTATTGTAAATATTAGCATGGAGAAAAATGTAACAGAATATGTTAATTCAATGCTTGAAATTCAAAAAAATCCGTTTTCAGGTGATGTTTTGAACTCATACAATGATGGTCCGGTTGATAATGGGCCCCAACTTGGTGAGTACTTTGAACTGGAGACTTCTTCACCTGCAGCTTTCCTTGAACCAGGAAATTCAATTACCCATATACACCGGACAGTTCATCTTTCCGGGGACAAAAAAAAGCTGGATTTAATATGTGAACAAATATTCGGGGTAGGATTAGATGAAGTGTGTTCAGCATTCCAGTAGGATCTAATTATCCCTGTAAAACTCGGATAAATTTACGCTTAAAGAGAAATGATTTGAGGCACCAGCAACATGATAGGTCGCCCTGCTATAACTAATTTGATATTTATTTATTTTCATTCCAAAGCCCCATGAGAATCCAACCATTCCAATCCTACCTGGAATTTTTAACTCCTGTCGTCTTTGATAATTGTACCCCATGTTAATATAGAAATTTTTACTTGGAAGAAACTCCATTCCTATAATAACATGCCTCATCAATTGATCTCCGAAATTTTCAATCTTGTTTTCATTTTTTGTAGTTGAAGAAGTATTAAAAACATTATTCTCCTCAATCTGACTATTATATTTCATATCAAATTTCTGCAAGTGTTGTAAAAGAAGAGAAAATCTAAAAGGGGCATGGATTAATTTTTGCGAAACACCCGCCTGTATTTCAAAGGGCATCAATTCTCTATTTCCAGGGTAATAATGGACTAACTGTGCACCGACATTTTTTAATACAAATGCAGCAGTAAATAAATTTTCAGGATTAAAATAAGTAATTCCTCCATCGGCAAGAATTCCAAATGAATTGTATCGCTCCAGATGAGAATAAACAGGTTTTAATGTTATGCCGATCATGAAAATACTATCTATCTTTTTGGAGTAAATTAAGTTTATAGCATATTCAGAAGCAGTGAAAGTGCCAGTTTTATTACCGAGTTCGTCTGCCCGAATAAATTCCCCATAATGAATAAAATGTATCCCTGCTGCAAGAGTTCCTTTTGAATCATAATCCTTTGCATATGAAACATATCCATATTTTATACCTGCAAAATATCCAACATAATTTAAAACTAATTGCTTATCCATTTCAGGACTCAAAAGAGAAGGATTATGGAAGGCCATATTGAGATCATCATTCACAATGGCCACTGATTTCCCTCCAAGAGAAGCAACGCGTGCAGAATTTGGAAGGTTCAGGAAGGCATAGGTGTAATTCCCTCCTATTTGACTGTGAGTTTTTAAGAAAATAAATGCTGTAAAAAAAAATAGGATTAAAGCCTGCCTCATAAAAGGATACTTTTCACTTGATAAACGTACAAAAAAGAGCAATAGTGTACAAATAATAAGAATACAAGTAGTAGGAATCAGACTATTATTTATGGACTATTTCATATCTCTAAATGAGAAAGTAAAACCTTTCCTGCTTTCTCTGTCCATTCTTTAAAGCTTAAATGAGGCTGATCCTGTGGGCTGTCTGTGATTGGCAGAAAAGGTAATAAGCTATTTTTTTTCTTACCTAATCTTGATCGTTCAAGATCAATAGCGTTGCAATACTGTTCAAAATGGTTCTTAGTTGGAACTACTTCAAGATGTTTACCTAAAAAAGATGCTTCTGCAAGAGTTTCAAAACCTGCAGTGCAGACTGTTCTGGAACAGGTAATCAAGGAATCAAGAAATGTATCAGTATTGAAAGAAAAATACTGGAGATTACTCAATTTTGTTGCTGGCACTTTGTTGAAATGTGAAAACATTCTAACATGTATTTCAGGATGATTCTTGCACCATTCCTCCAATTCAAAATAATATCCCGGATATAATGTATAAATATGAATATGTCCTTCATCTGAGGGATCAGCTTTAAGAATTTTTTTTCTTATCAAGGGTGGTGTAATAAAAATTTTTTTTTCTGGAATATCCTGGGAGGGCGAAAAAGAAATGGCAAGCTTTTTCTGTGCAGAAAATGCAGTAATAGAAGAATGAATAAGTAACAGGATTCTTTCAATCCTCCTATCCCTTGGCCATTTAAAATCCGGATGACTAAAGAAAAAATGATGAGAAATTACATATTTCCGGATTGAAGAACCTGCAAATAAACAGGCAATTCCCCCAATTATATCATAAAAATTTATGATAATATCCGGTTTTGAATTACGAATTTTCATTCCAAGTCTCAAAATTTCAATAAGATATAATGGAATTAACAATAAATTTATTAGAAATGTAATCCCGAGATCAATGCCCTGGTGTTTCTTAGTTGAAATAAAGTAAGGGCTTATGAAAAAATCAGAATTCCATGAGTGAATAGTATTATCTTCAGAGGAAATTAAATTTTTCAGGCTCCTTCCGAAAAAGATTCTGATTATTTCATGACCTTCCTCCTCAAGAATCTCCCGAAATGCAACTGATTGCATATGATGTCCCTTCCCCTCTCCCTGAATAATGAAAATAAACTTCATGTCTCTATATTTCGTCAAAAATCTTTTACTATTAAATTTTTGTTTTTGAAAAATGTAATTTCAATTTTTCAATAATTTCATATACTGCCGGGCAGATATAAGAATTCTTTACCGAGATTTGGATGAGCTGATAAAATTTTTTACGGCTTGTGTGTGGGAATTCCCTGCATGCTTTTGGCCTTTTTTTATATATTGAGCAACTGTTATCTTCCAAAAGAAATGGACAAGGCATTTGTGTGAAAACATAATCACCGTCTTCATCCATACGCAAATATTCTGATGTAAAAAATGAAGGCTTGAGCCTCAGAAATTTAGATGCTCGATCAATATCTTGATCAGTAAGTCTGGGGCCTAGGATCCTGCAGCAGTTTGCACATTGAAGACAGTCTGTTTTATTAAATACTAACTCATGAAAAAAATGAGTTATATCATCAAGATCTCCTGATGGTCTTTTTGAAAGCTTTTTAAAAAACGCCCTGTTAGATCTTTCAGCCTGAGCAGCTTTTCTTCTTAATGTTTTTAGGTTTTCTTTCATATCTTAGGCTGGATACTGGTAATTTGCAGCTGGCAGATTTTGTTTTTTGAATTTTATACTCTTTACCTGTGACATAAACAATCCGGTTAAAACAATTACAATTCCAAGTACCTTTAGTGCAGGCATAGGTTCCTGCAACAGAAAATAAGAAAAAATGGCCGTAAAAACAGGAATCAGATTAGTGAAAATATTCGCTCTTGAAGCGCCCAGTTCTCTGACGGCCATTGTAAATATAATAAATGTAATGGATGACCCGAATATTGCCAGATAAAGGACCGCCAATAAAGCTGATTGAGATGGAACTGTTTCCAGAAACTTATTAAAATCAAATATGAGGAAAAAAGGTAAGAACCAAATGATTCCCAGAGTATTCTGATAAGCTGTAATGGTGAATCCATTATAACTGTGTGCTAGTTTTTGAACTGTCAATCCATACCCCGCGGCTGAAAATACTGCTACAAACAAGAGAATTACTCCTTTAAGGCGCATAGAAATATCAGTGTCACTTGATAAAACAACGATGAGTACACCAAGGAAGGAAATGATCAGTCCCGCCCAGTTTAAAACGGTAAGTTTTTCCTTATAAATAAAAAATGCAGCTACCGTTACAACTAATGGAATTGTTGAAATAATCACTGATCCCATGGTGGAAGAAACATAAGTAAGGCCGAAACTTTCACCTAAAAAATAAAAAAAAGGTTCGAACAGAGATAATAAAATAATATAAGAATAATCTTTTTTCTTTACAGGCTGCAGTTTCCCGAGCAACATAGCAAAAAGAAAAAGAAATATTGCCGATACCAGGAGTCTTAAAAAAATTATGGTTATAGGTCGATAGGATTCAAGCGCAACCTTGAAAAACACAAAGGTTAGTCCCCACATCATCATGGAAATAACTAATCCCGAATATAAAACACCTGATCTTGTTCGCATTAAAGATTATTAAGCGCACAAATATAAGATATTTTTACTGGCCGATGTAATGACAATTTTTAATCCTAATTATAGAATTTTTCGAGCAAACTGGATAAGTCCGTATTTGTATTTATTGGATGAAAACAAAATCCAGAAATGAATCTATTAGTATTTCAGAATTGTCATTATCTTTAAATTTATTCTGCTGTCCTTAAATAATTATTAAATTTTGATCCTTAGTGATTGAAATGTCAAACAAAATATTAATTCAGCTATATATTGTTTTATTTGAAATAAGCATCAATTTAACATGATTCAAAGAACTTCATCGAGTCCTTCGGGATTTATCACAAGATCTCCCGCAAATGCGGAACAATATTCGTGACTTTAAAAAATAAAAATTGAAACACATGAAAAGATTTCTTACAGCAATAGCATTTTCAGTGCTAATAATTTCAGCCTTTTGTCAGGATACTCAATCATTAAACTATTGGAATAGAAATACATATCTGACACCATGGCGATTACCTCTTGCAAATAACCCTTCCAAAATTGAGTATATTGATCTCGATAATGATACCGATCCTGACATCCTTAAATCCTTCATCTATGATTCTATCCCTATCCTTTGGGTTGACGACGACGATGATATGAAGGTAGGTGATTTAGAAGGTGATATTGATAATGATTGTTTACTTATCGATCGCAACCGTGATAATATATTTGCCGGTCCAAATGACCTGAGTATCGACTGGAGTGATGAGAATGGCGATGGTATTGCTGATATACAATTAGTTGTACAAAACGGAGATATAAGTAAACGATATTTTTTCGATTGGGATACTGATTTTATGTTTTTTATTGATCTTGAGAAGGATAATATTAAGCATTACGTAAACTGGAATGCCATCCGGATGCAAGCCTGGGAACATAGTGGACATTCAAATTTTTTCGAGGATTATCTTGGAAATACTTTATTTCTGAAGATGCATGCTTCTTCTTTTCGTATAGGAGACATGCGCTATAGCTGGGAAAATCCTTTTATTTTTTACGATATAGATGAGGATAACTTATCGGAATGGACAATCCGATTGGTTGACACTCCACATTTCAGACAAAAGGATAAAATCGACAAGGAATTTTTGAATGTAGACAAAGAAGTCGATGTTCTGTTCACAAAAAAAATAGACGATGTAAGGATCTCATGGGATTTGGATAACGATAATGGCCAGGGGAATGAATTTGATTTTGATATGAGTCTTCGGCTAAAAGGACCTGGATTCGATTATTCGGATCAGGTTCATCCATACAAAAGTTTACGTGGGCTTCCTGAAGCCAATAAATTTTTTTATGATGCCCGGTGGAGGCAGATCGAAGAATTAATATATCCTGATCGGAAAACTGCGTGGGACTTAATCTTTAATAAAGGTCAATGGACAGATTGTTGTTTGGTATTTGATGAGGATGATGATTGTAACCGTTGGGAAAGAGTTGAGTTTTACGATCCAAAAGACCTGTATCTGTTTGGAAGAAATAAAGGGGGGCTTGATAATAATGCCCAGGCAGATGAAATGGGTGACAGAGGTGAGTGGGATGCAGACTTTTCAGGAAGGGCCCAGCTATATATAGGAACTTTTGATGATCGGATACATTTATTCGGTGCTGAATGGGGAGCCTGGAGAATCGATCAGACTGCATTTTCCTTTCAGGAATTTGGTGGTATTTATGACCGATGGAAAGGTAGCCGGATTCAACTCGAACCCGAAAAGTTTGCTGTGGTAAAATATACTGATACTGACCTGAATGGTTTTATTGACCTTATTGAGTATGATCTCGATGGAGATAAAATCATGGAAGACAAAATCTCATTGAAAGAATTAGAAATAGATGACAAATGTGAGCTAATACAAACTTCCGGAATGAATTATACCGATTTTCAAAACTTGTTTACCAGGATTACAGAAAAGATATGGAACAGGGCCATGGAGGCAATTTTAATCGCAAGGGATTACCAAATTAATCCCGATTGGTATTCTTTCTATATGAGTCCGCGTACCAAGCAGGAAAAATATGATTATGGTTACTGGCTTAACTTTTATATATACCAGGATTTACGATTTATGGCCAAAGTGAAGAATGATAGTAATTTTATTAAATTGATAGATAAAGCATATTATTCAGGAAATTGGGCGATACTAAAAAAATGATTAAAAAAATCTGTTTTAATTAAACCTTCGTGATTTTTTTAAATCAAAGATTTGAACAATAAAAAAAAATCACGTCAAACAAAATTAAACAGATATGAAAACAAGAAAATTACTTTACATTTTCATAGGAACAGCTTTAATTGCATCTGGTGCAATTAGTTGTCAAAAAGATGATGAAAAGAGTCCACAAGTTATTGCCATTGAAGATGATGCCATTGCTGATGAAATGTTCGATGCTGTTTTCACCGAGGTGGAGGAAGGCACTTCAATTATGGAGAATGTGATTTTTGGCAACCTTCGTAAATCTGAAGTTTTTGAAACCTGTAAAACTATAACTGTTGATATTCCCGGTGATACAATTACATGGCCAAAAACTATAACTATTGATTTTGGAGATGGGTGCATTGGTCCTTACGGAAGAGTAAGGAAGGGCAAAATTATCGTAGTTGTAAGTAATATAGTAACTAGCCCAGAATATTCCAGGACTATTACTTTTAATAATTTTTTCATTGATGACTTTAAGATTGAAGGGACCAAAACTATTACAAAAGCAGGCAAAACTGAAAGTGGAAATCCCTTATTTACAATTAGTCTTGTTGAAGGTAAGATCACTTCTCCAGAGGGAAAAGTTGTTACCAAAGAATACAATCGCACCCGTGAATGGATTACGGGCTATGATACTCCGAGGTTCAGATGGGATGACGAATACATGGTAACTGGTTCCTCATCAGGGATTAACAGAAACGGTAATTCCTATTCAAGACTTATCGTACTCCCATTACACGTAAAAAACAACTGCCCCTGGGTTGTCTCTGGATCCGTTATTATTTCGGGAACAGGTTACCCTGATGCAACACTGGATTATGGTGATGATACCTGCGATCGGAAGGCGACAATATCAATTGGTGATAAAATAATAGTTATTATTTTACATAGATAATGCTGATGGTTGAGTAGTTTGGATATATTTAATTAGAAAAAAAGAGAGTGCTCAAAATAAGCACTCTTTTTTTATTACACATGACCATTATAAATGTAACATTCAAGGAAACTCATTGCACTATGCTGCTTTTAACCTTTTAAGATCAGCCTTTTCCAGTTTTTCTCTAGCATAAGAAATCCCTACTGAAATTTCTTTCTCCTCTTTGGAAGGAAGTTCGAACATAGCGTCTATCATAA
This sequence comes from uncultured Bacteroidaceae bacterium, assembly GCA_964553465.1. Classification (GTDB taxonomy): domain Bacteria; phylum Bacteroidota; class Bacteroidia; order Bacteroidales; genus CAZKMG01. Next base: position 17,918 of record CAZKMG010000001.1, on the reverse strand, counting down.
TAACCTCGCAAATGGATCTTAGTCCTCTTGCTCCCAACTTGAACTCAATAGCTTTGTCAACAATATAGTCTAGCACTTTTTCATCCCAATTCAGTTTGATATTATCCATTTCAAACAACTTTTCATATTGTTTGATTATAGCATTCCTGGGTTCAGTGAGAATTCTTCGAAGCGCATCTCTGTCAAGAGGCTTCAGGTAAGATAGAATCGGCAACCTGCCTATTATCTCCGGAATAAGTCCAAAGGCTTTTAAATCCTGAGGGGATATATACTGTAATAAATTCTTCCGGTCGATCTGGTCTATTGATTTACCTCCCTTGTATCCCACAACCTGTGTATTAAGACGTTGTCCGATTTTCTTTTCAATTCCATCAAATGCT
>CAZKMG010000001.1:0-17528 GCA_964553465.1 uncultured Bacteroidaceae bacterium | reverse complement strand
TGTTTACTTGCAGTATATCCAACTACTTTTGTATTTAATCTTTGAGCAATTTTTTTTTCGATTCCGTCGAAGGCACCTCCGCAGATAAAGAGGATATTTTTGGTATTCACCGGAATCATTTTTTGATCAGGATGTTTTCTTCCACCCTGGGGGGGCACATTCACAACTGATCCTTCAAGAAGTTTAAGCAATCCCTGCTGAACCCCTTCCCCGGAGACGTCTCTGGTTATGGAAGGATTGTCACCTTTCCTTGCAATTTTATCAATTTCATCAATGAAAACAATTCCTTTTTCTGCGGCTTCTACATTATAGTCAGCTACCTGAAGAAGACGGGTGAGTATACTTTCAATATCTTCTCCGACATAACCAGCCTCTGTCAGAACAGTAGCATCAACAATGGTAAACGGAACATGCAGCATTTTAGCAATTGTTCTTGCTAAAAGGGTTTTACCAGTTCCTGTTTCTCCAACTAGAATTATATTGGATTTTTCTATTTCAACTTCCGTCTCACTTTTTCCGGAAATTTGCATTAATCGTTTATAATGATTGTAAACAGCAACTGATAAATATTTCTTAGCTTCATCCTGACCAATCACGTAAAAGTCAAGAAAAGCCTTGATCTCAACAGGTTTGAGAAGTTTGATGCCGCTTACGCTAAATTCCCCTTTTTTACCGATTTCTTCCTGCACAATACTATTTGCTTGCTCAACACAACGATCGCAAATATGTCCTGAAATACCAGCAATCAGGAGGTTTGTATCCTTTTTTTCCCGTCCACAAAATGAGCATCTGTCCATTCCTTTACTTTTTTATTAAATTTCTCATAAGAATTTCATCGATCATTCCGTATTCTTTTGCTTCTTCAGCTGTCATCCAGTAATCCCTGTCAGAATCTTTTTCAACTTTTTTGAATGAATTACCTGAATGTTCGCTGATAATATTATACAGTTCTTTTCTCAATTTCAGGATCTCACGTGTAGTGATTTCTATATCAGAAGCCTGACCCTGTGTTCCACCCATAGGCTGATGAATCATTATTCGTGAATGTTTTAATCCTGAGCGTTTACCTTTTGTTCCGGCGCACAGTAATACAGCACCCATCGACGCCGCCATCCCGGTGCATATTGTAGCAACATCAGATGAAATATACTGCATTGTATCATAAATTCCAAGTCCTGCATGAACAGAACCTCCCGGAGTATTAAAATAGATTTGTATATCCTTTGCTGGATCGGTGGATTCAAGGAATAAAAGCTGAGCCTGAATAATATTTGCCACATAATCATCAATGGGTGTTCCAAGGAAAATAATCCTGTCCATCATAAGCCTTGAAAATACATCCATAGTGGCAATATTTAACTGACGCTCCTCGATTATTGTTGGAGAAATATAGCTATCGTAGAGGGATGTGTACTTATCAATCATTAGACTGCTCAAGCCCTGATGCTTGATTGCATATTTACGAAAATCATCTGATGGTCTCATCACGTTTATATTTATTAATAATGGTTTGTCGACTTATCATATTATAGCTTCATTTACCCTTATTGTTTGAATTATACCCAATATAGCCTTGTTTCACAAAGAGTTATCAATAAGGTGATTTTATCAAAATAATTTATTTCTCAAATAGCTTTTTAAAATTATCAATGGTAATTTCCTTATTATCAAGTTTAACAGTTTCCTTCATGAATTTCATTATTTTCTCCTCAAATTTCTGATCGCGCAATCTTCGTGCCTCATCTTTGCGGGATAATTGTTCACGGGCATAATTTACAATATGTTCATCTGGAACATTATATAAACCATACTGGTAAAACTGGTTCCTTGCCATCATCTCAGAAAACTCAAGCAATTCCTCTTCTGTAACAATGATCTCATTTTCCCTGATTAACTGATCTTTTATCAATTGCCATTGAAATTCTTCTTCATATTCAGCAAATTCTTTTTCTACTTGTTCGGATGTAAGGTTATGGTTGGTTTCTGTTAACCATCTCTTTAAAAACTCAACCGGCAAGCTGAGCTTTGCCTTTTTCAGCAAATATTTCTTTGCATCAACAGCAAAGCGATAATTTGAATCATGCTCATAATTATTTTTTATCTGTTCAGTAATTTTTTCCCTGAATTCAATTTCTGAATGAACTAATCCTTCGCCAAAAGCTTTATCGAACAGTTCCTGATCAATGGGGTGATTTTCAAACATTAATACTTCTTTAACATCCGTAAGAAAGGAACCTGATACTTGTGCTACCTTCTCCTTATCAGTATTAAGGATTGTTGCCAGATCAATATCACTGGGGAAAGCTTTTCTTATATCAAATACTACTTGATCTCCGGCTTTTACCCCAATAAAAAGTTGTTTTATAGATTCATCTTTGATCAAGTTTATTGAGATACTTGTCTCTTCAACTGAAATTCCATTTGTAAGTAATTCATCTTTTTCATTCACTTGCTTCAGACTAACCTTCAGTAAATCATCACCAGTTGAATTTTCAGAAGGCACGAATTCCCCAAATCTTTTTTTCACATTTTCAATATATTCCTCGATAATATTCTCGTCTACTTTAATAGTATAAAATGCTATTTTATCCTTTGAACTCATGTTTAAAGTAAAATCTGGAACAAGTCCAAGGTCAAAAGAAAATTCAAATTCCCGATCCTTTTCAAAATCTATCTGTTTTTCCATATTAAGATGAGGAAGTGGTTCACCCAGAATTCTCAACTTCTCATCCTGAATATATTTCATTAGGCTTTCTGAAATCAGTTTATTAATTTCATCAGCCAGGATTGATTTATAATACATCTTTTTAATTAACCCGATTGGAACCATTCCAGGTCTGAATCCGTCTACCTTTGCTTTTTTCTTATAATCTTTTAAAACCTCTTCAACCTTTTGACGATAATCTTCCTCAACAATTTTCACAGAAACAATTGCATTTAAATCATTCAGGATCTCTTTAGAAATATTCATTATTGCTCCATTAATTAATTTACAGACGTTAGTATTTTTAAAACAATGTAAAATTGATCCTTATCCCCTTACTTATATACTATACAAAGCCAAAATATGATTCATATTCACCACTCACCAGGTATTTCACAAGTGTATTAAATAACTAATAATGTGCGGATGAAGGGACTCGAACCCCCACACCTTTCGGTACCAGATCCTAAGTCTGGCGCGTCTACCAATTCCGCCACACCCGCTAAAAAATTTTCGCAAAGTTATTTAATTTTTCCAACAATATAATAAGAATATACTTTCTATCCGTTTAATTGCATTTGACTCATAAGTGGATGAATTTCGGATTTGTACTTATAAAAAGAGAAATCGAAATTTATTTTATAAACGTTTTTTCCGTAATAAGCTCAGAAAGAATAAACAACCAGAAATCATCTGTTTAAACTCAATTGTTATATTGTCTGTTATGGATAATCAGATGATAGGACGAAGTTCAAAATTTTTACCTAAGTATAAATTTCTGACTTGTTCATCTTCTGCAAGTTCCTGAGCAGTACCTGATTTTAGAATTTGACCTTCAAATAAAAGATATGCCCGATCAGTGATGGAAAGGGTTTCATGAACATTATGATCCGTTATTAATATACCAATATTCTTTTCCCTGAGCTTTGATACTATAGATTGAATGTCTTCTACTGCAATAGGATCAACACCTGCAAAAGGTTCATCCAAAAGAATAAAATATGGATTTAATGATAGGGCTCTGGCAATTTCTGTTCTTCGCCGCTCACCTCCGGATAATTGAATACCAAGACTTTTACGGATTTTCTGTAACCCAAATTCGGTAAGAAGGGTTTCAAGTCTTTCGCGTTGTTCATCTTTATGTATATCAGACATTTCCAGAATAGCCCGTATATTATCTTCAACGCTTAATTTCCTGAATATAGAAGCTTCCTGGGCAAGATATCCAATACCTTTCCTCGCCCTCCTGTAAACTGGTTCACGAGTAATGTCCTCGTCATCAATGAATATTTTCCCTACATTAGGACTAATAAGCCCGACAATCATATAAAATGAAGTTGTTTTTCCTGCACCATTCGGACCTAGAAGCCCGACAATTTCTCCTCTCTCAAGCTCAATGGATACATTTTTCACAACAGTACGTGAACGATATTTCTTAACCAGGTTTTCTGTAAATAATCTCATATAAGTTTAAACGAATTTATTCAGAAATTATTCTCCTTCCTCTTTCTTCCTCCTTCGAATAACTCCTGCAGATACAAAAATACTAACTTCATATAATGCAAGTAAAGGTATTGAAACCAAAATCTGACTGAATACATCTGGAGGAGTAATAATAGCTGATAAAAGAAAAACAACTATTATTGAATGTTTGCGATATTTTCTCAGAAATTCGGGTGATACCAGCCCTATCTTTGTTAGAAAGTATATCACAATAGGCAATTCAAAGATAATACCTGAAGCAAGTATAACTGAGGAGATAGTTGATACATATGAAATCAGATTTATCTTATTTTCAACTTCCGGGCTAACACTATAACTACCGAGGAAATGGATTGTAAAAGGAACTATCAGAAAATATCCAAACACTACACCAGTGAGGAATAACAATGAACTGATTACTACAGCCCCACGGGCATATTTTCTTTCCTTTGAATGCAGTGCTGGAGCAATAAAATTCCAAAATTCCCAGAATACATATGGAAATGCAATGATCAATCCGACAATGAGGGATACGGTAATATGAATAGTAAATTGTCCGGATAACTTTACTGAAATGATCTCAAGCGGAATTGAATTAATACATAAATTCAGAATATCCAACTTTTTACCAATTTCACAAAGGATCCGGTTTGTCCAGAAATCTGAAGATTTCGGAGCAAGGATTATTTTATCGAAGATAATATCTTTGAAAATAAAAGCAAGAATTGCTCCAATAACAATTGCTAAAATCGAACGAATCAAATGCCATCTTAATTCTTCAAGATGTTCCAGGAATGACATTTCACCCTGATTCTTGTTCCCCATTTAGAATAATAAGTTAATTAAAAGATAAAAAGGTTTAGGAAGGCACAAAGTAACTAAAAATAAAGATCATTTTATCGTTACGTATTCATCATAATTTTTTAGAATAATTTTGTTATTTTATATATTTAAAAAAAAGTGTAAATTTATTGTAAGGTATCATTTTATGTAAATATCAGAATCCTTTGATGGGTTTTATCCTTGTTTTATAAAAATATTTCAAAAAAAAACTGCAAATTTTAAAACATATTTTTTAAAATAAGGTTTGTTAATAATGGGAAAAGGAGCAGGATCATGAGTAAGGTTGTAGATTACAAATTACACGAAAATCTGAAGAAATATTTTGGGTTTGATAGTTTCAAGGATACACAAGAACTAATAATTCTGAATGTTCTGGAGGGTAAGGACACTTTTGTGTTGATGCCGACAGGTGGTGGAAAATCACTTTGTTACCAATTACCTGCAGTGGTTATGGAGGGAACCTCTATCATAATTTCTCCACTGATCGCCTTAATGAAAAATCAGGTTGATTCGATGCGAAGTTTCAGTACAGAAGATGGTGTGGCCCATTTTCTGAATTCTTCTCTGACCAAAGCTCAGATTACCAAGGTCAAACAGGAGGTCCTTAAAGGAAAAACAAAATTGCTTTATGTCGCACCCGAATCTCTAACTAAGGAGGAAAATATTGATTTTTTAAAAAATGTTAAAATTTCTTTTTATGCTGTTGATGAAGCACATTGCATCTCAGAATGGGGGCATGATTTCAGACCAGAATACAGGCGCATCAGGCCAATTATCAATAAAATAGGTTCTGCACCTATTATTGCTCTTACTGCTACTGCGACACCAAAAGTTCAGCATGATATTCAGAAAAATCTTGAGATGTTGAATGCAATGGTATTTAAATCATCCTTTAGAAGACACAACCTTTATTATGAAGTCCGTCCTAAAATTAATGCGACTAAAGAAATTATTAAATTTATTATAAGCAATAAGGGAAAATCCGGCATTATTTATTGCCTTAGCCGTAAAAAAGTAGAAGAACTTTCTGAAACTCTTAAGGTAAATGGAATTAAAGCTCTTCCTTACCATGCAGGTATGGATGCATCCACACGTAGCCTTAATCAGGATAAATTCCTGATGGAAGAGGTCGATGTAATTGTTGCAACCATTGCCTTTGGAATGGGAATTGATAAGCCTGATGTTCGTTTTGTTATTCACTATGATGTTCCAAAAAGTCTCGAAGGCTATTACCAGGAAACTGGTCGTGCTGGTAGAGACGGTGGTGAAGGTAAATGTATTTCTTTTTACAGATATAAAGACATTCAGAAATTAGAGAAATTTATGCAAGGTAAACCAATTGCCGAACAGGAAATCGGCAAACAACTCCTGCTTGAAACTGTTGCTTATGCTGAAACATCTGTTTGCCGTCCAAAAGTCCTGTTGAACTACTTTGGTGAAACAATGGAAGAGACTTGCGGAAATTGCGATAATTGTCTAAACCCAAAAGAAGAATTTGAAGGTAATGAATATATTACTAAAGTATTAAATACAATACTGGAAGTCAAAGAAAAATTTAAAGCCGAGCATATTTCTAATATTCTAGCTGGGAAAGCCAGTTCTGGGGTAAAAGCATATGGTCATCATAAAATTGAAATTTTTGGAAGTGGGAAAGATAAGGATACAAAATTCTGGGGAGCCGTTATAAGACAGGCTTTAATTGCCAGATTAATAAATAAGGATATTGAAAATTATGGATTGTTAAAGCTAAGTGAATCCGGATTTGAATTTTTAAAAAGTCCATATTCCTTTATGTTAACCCAGGATCGCGATTTTGAGGCAAGACAGGAAATAGATACTGAAGGTGGTGGCATTACAGGAGGCACTGTTGATAGTGAACTATTCAATATTCTTAAAGATTTACGTAAGAGGATCGCTAAAAGTCACAAATTACCACCCTTTGTTATTTTCCAGGATCCTTCACTCGAAGATATGGCTATACAATACCCGATAACTATTGAGGAACTTCAGAACTGTATCGGGATCGGAAGTGGAAAAGCCCAAAGATATGGAAAAGAATTTGTCGAACTTATAAAAATATATGTTGAGGAGAAAGAGATTATCAGACCTCAGGATATGGTTGTGAAATCAGTAATTAATAAATCTGGTCTGAAGGTTTACATTATTCAGAGTATAGACAGAAAAATAGCACTTGATGACCTGGCAGAAGCTAAAAATATGGAACTGTCTGATCTGCTTACAGAAATTGAAGCCATTATCAACAGTGGGACAAAACTAAATCTCGATTATTATATTAATCAAGTAATTGATGAGGATAAACAAGAAGAAATTTATAATTACTTTAAGGAAGAAGCTGAAACAGAGTCTATTGATGAAGCCCTCAAAGAACTTGGTGAAGAAGAATATTCTGAAGAAGAAATTCGTCTCATGCGAATCAAGTTTTTGACTGAAATGGGACATTAACCTTTGATATAATCTACCGGTATAGCAGTATAATTATTAACGTCCCTGATCTCTCTTAACATCCCATGCATCCCGAAGCCCATTGCCAACACTTGTGAATGCAAGTACTATTAACATGATAGCAAATCCGGGAACAAAGGCAAGATATGCTTTATTTGCCAGGATATATCCATAATGTTCTTTAACCATCCCTCCCCATGAAGGAATGGGAGGTTGAACCCCAATTCCCAAAAAACTTAAACCTGCTTCTATTAAAATCGCTGATGCAAAGTTGGCAGCTGAAATTATTATTACCGGAGCCAAAATATTGGGAATAATATGATTTATGAGAATTCTCAGATCACTATACCCTAGTACTCGTGCTGCTTCGATAAATTCCTTCTCCCTCAAACTAAGGACCTGCCCCCGTACTAGCCTGGCTACCTCAGTCCACATGGTTATACCTATAGCTACAAAAACTTGCCAGAAACCTTTACCTAATACAATCGTAAGGGCTATTACCAGCAATAAGGTTGGAACCGACCATATGATATTTATAAACCACATAATTACATTGTCTATCCACCCTCTATAGTAACCAGCAATTGAACCTAATCCTATCCCAATAAAAAGTGAAATGATCACTGCAACAAAACCTACCATCAACGAAATTCTTGAACCTAATATCAAACGACTTAAAAGGTCCCTGCCAAATCGATCTGTCCCCAAAATGTATCTCTTTTTAAGTATAGATTCATTTAAAATGCGACCTCTTAACTTCTCAAGGGAAATGAATATTTTCTCACCTGACTTGAGCCTAAAACTAACTGAATCAGTTTTATTATAATAAATTATTCCAGCCGAGGAATCAAGGTTATACAATAACTTTGGGATCGCGAAAATTTTATAATCTTCCTCTTTGTCTGGAAAATCAGTATATTCCCGAAGTATAATTTTATCCTCCATAAAAGAATAGGATAAAAAAGGAATATCCTCAAATACAGGATTTCTTCCTTTAATTAAAGTAGTAAAAATCCCTCTGTTTTCTTGTGAATCAAAGCTTCTGACTCTAAGCACTTGAACGCTAAACCCGGGCTTTTCTCCGGCCAATTCAAGTATTTGAGTATTTGCTGATGGGGATTTATCTGGACAGATAAGATATCCAAGTAGTGCTATTATAGTGAAAAGGATAATAATTGTCAATCCACCCACAGACAGAGGATTTTTAAAGAACTTCCTTATAGAAGACAAATATTGGGGAGGCGTTTTATTTAGGGTTGTATTTTTCTGTCCTTCCATCTCAGAGCTATAATATTTCCAAGAATTCCTGTAAATCCAATGTAAATAAAGTAAACAAACTGGGATAAAACAAAATATTTTAAAAGCGCTTTCTGATCAAAAAAAGTGATAACTTTTTTTAGAAAAATATAATCTGCGATAGATTTTAAAATGAAAACCATAATCCAAAGTATAAGAAACCTGAAATTGAAAAATCCGGATACAAATAAAATAAGCAGGCTCAAATTAGTCAAAAAAATTAGCAAAGCTATTAGAATAATGCTTGTATCTTTATAATATCTAGCCTTTGACGTCCAGCGAAAACGTTGGATTAAAAATGATTTGATATCTGACATACATGAAGTTTTTATACAAGCATCTCCTGATTTAAGAAAAATTAATTTATCAGGATATTTTTTTTTTAGGTTTAATAGCAGAAAAATATCATCACCTGAAGGAGTTCTGATCTGTTTTTTTGAGAGATATTCGATGTAAATCTCTCTCTTGACTGCAAGATTTGCTCCATTGACCAGAATTGGGTTATTAATCCCGAATGAAGCGGCACCAGACCCAATTAAACCAAGAAATTCAATAGTCTGAAATTTTGAAAAGAATGAAATCCCCGGTTCCATACCAACTGGCGCAGAAATCAGGAAAGGATGGCTTGTTTGATAAATAGATACTATGGCAGAAATCCAGGTATACACCGCTGTACAATCTGCATCTGTAAAGAGTAATAGATCTGCATTTGTTTTCAGCGCCCCATACTCAAGTGCGGATTTTTTCCCTGAATATGCAGAGGACAAATGAATCAGTTTAGCATTAGTGAAATCTGTCAATTCGGAAAGGACTAAATTACATGATTGATCAGTAGAATGATCATTAACAAAAAGAACATTCCACATATCAGTCGGGTAATTTTGTTTTTTTAAGCTTTTTATAAGCGGGATAATATTTTTTTCCTCATTTCTGAATGGGATGATCACTGTAACAATTGTATTAGCTTTAGTGTAATTGAGAACCGTGGGAAGATTTTCCCATCCCTGAATAAATCGGTAAATAAGATACGCGTAAAACAGGAAAAATATTAATGCAAATACATAAACTATTGTCATACGTATGAATTCTTAAGATTACTGGATATATTAATGATTGGTATCCAGGAAAAAGGCACTTATAGCTTATCTTTAAATCGATATATTGTCGTAATTTTAATAATTAAACCATGCAAACGATTATGATAAATAGAATTTTCTTTGCGATGAATAGAGGCCTAATGATAATTCCTTTTAGTTCATAGAACGTTCAAGTTATAAAAGTATGTTATGAAAGAATAATACCGACAATAGAGGCAGAAAGAAGGGATGCCAGGGTCCCGGCAAGTAGTGCTCTCATTCCAAACTTGGCAAGTAAAACGCGTTTTGTCGGAGCCAGTGCTCCAATACCTCCTATCTGGATACCAATTGAAGCAAAATTTGCAAAACCACAAAGTATATAGGTTGCCATAATTACTGATTTAGGATCTGTAAAAACACCACTCTCTTTCATAGAAGATAAACTAATATAACCGACAAATTCCGTCATTATCAATTTCTCTCCAAGAAGAGCTCCTACCAGTGTAATATCATGGATATTAATCCCAATCAGCCACATTAAAGGCGATAGTGTATATCCGAGCATAAATTGTAAAGACAAATGAGTATATCTTCCGTCAGATATGTTTGAAATCCAGCCATTAAGGTTTGTCCAGTTCCCCACTTTCATAAAAAAGAAATTTATCATTGCTAGAAATGCAATAAATACAAGCAACATAGCTGCAACATTCATAGCCAGTTTTAATCCTTCGAAAGTGCCATTATTAATTGCATCAAAAACATTTTTACCAATCCTTTCTTCCGACACTCTTACATCTTTATTAATTTCCTCAATCTGTGGAACAAGTATTTTAGAAATAACCACCACTCCGGGAGCAGCCATCACTGAAGCTGTTATCAAATGCTTTGCAAAAAGTAACCTCTGAACCGGATCATCGCCACCCAGAAAATTAATATATACAGCAAGAACTCCCCCTGCCAATGTTGCCATACCAGCCGACATTACCAGTAAGATTTCGGATCTGTTCATCTTCTCAAGGTATGCTTTAATCATTAAAGGGGATTCTATTTGTCCAAGGAATATATTGCCAGCCACAGCCATACTTTCAGCTCCTGATAACTTCAAAATTCTAACCATTACCCAGGCCAATCCCCACACAACTTTCTGAATAATCCCAAAATAGAAAAGAACCGAAGACAGAGCAGAAAAGAAAATTATTGTAGGAAGAATATTTATAGCAAATGTCTGAAGTGGAGCTTCGATTACTCCACTGGAATAAGACTTGAAAAGAAATTTTGTTCCTTCATTAGTAAAATCTATTACTTTCACAAAAAGTTTTCCTGCATATTCAAAAAACATCTGAATAAATGGTACCTGTAAAACCCCAATAGCTAAAATGATCTGCAGCAAAAGGCCCAAACCCACTACCCTCCACGAAATTGCATTTCGGTTTTCACTGAAGATATAGGCAATAATAATGATAACTATCATGCCGATAATACCTCTGATCAGAATAAAAAAATTAAACTTATAAGTAGTCTTAACAGGGATAATATTTGATGTATTCACCTTTGATGGAAGTGAAATTGTTCCAGCTAGAGAATCTTCCGATAATGAAGTTGAATCAGTATATACAGAAGTTTGATTTGTTAAATCGGGTATAGATGTCTGTAAAATAGTGTTTGATGGGATAGCATAAACTGAAATGTTTCCGAAAATGAGAAAAAGGATTAAATATAAGAATAGCTGCCTGGATATTCTCATTGATTATTATATCTTTTTTCTTTGATTAATCTCATCACGAATCATAGAAGCTTTCTCATAATCTTCATTGCCTATTGCCTCGTCTAACAATTCATTGAGTTCTTCCAAAGTATATGATTTATATTCGGTTGAAGAATAAGTTGGAGATTTTGATTCAAAACTATTTGTCATTCCAGCAGTTGTTTGAGTCTCAGCTTCCTTATCAAAATCTAAAACAATACCGGCTTTTGCTAAAATTTCTTCAGTTGTATAAATAGGACATTTAAACCGGAGCGCAAGAGCAATCCCATCAGAAGTCCGTGCGTCAATAGTTATTCTTTCGGCTCCATTTTCACAGATCAACTGAGAATAAAAAACACCTTCTTCAAGCTTATAAATTACAACCTCCTTAATGTTGATTCCAAAAACTGTAGCAAAACTCATAAATAAATCATGAGTTAAAGGTCGGGGAGGTTTTAAGCCTTCTAGCTCAATAGCGATAGATTGAGCCTCAAAACCACCGACAATAATTGGAATCCTCCTATTTCCATTTTCTTCGGTGAGTATAAGAGCATATGCACCAGATTGAGTCTGGCTATAAGAAATTCCCAAAACATTTAGCTTTACCATTCTAATTTATAATGCCCAAATAGGATAATATACCAATTTCACAAATATAATGATTTAGTTTATACTTCATAAAGTTGTATTACTCTCACTTAACATCTAAATATAAATTTTTATAGATTGTTGATTTTATGCATCTTTGTGATAATCAATGATAAAATTTTACATTTTAATTTTTGTTAATCCATTTAACTTTTCTATTTTTGCACTCCATTTTATTGAAATAAAGTAACCCAAAATAATAATGTACGCAATCGTTGATATAGCAGGACAGCAATTCAAAGTTGAAAAAGACCAGAAATTATTTGTCCACAGACTTGAAGGAGATGCTGGCTCAAAACTTGATTTTGACAAAGTTTTACTTATCGATAATAACCAACATGTAATTGTTGGTACACCTGTTATTGAAGGGGCCATGGTATATGCCACAGTTCTTGAGCATAGAAAAGGGGATAAAGTATTAGTATTTAAGAAAAAAAGAAGGAAGGGATACAGAAAACTCAATGGGCACAAGCAATATTTAACACAAATCCTTATCGAAGACATTATTGAAAAGGGGGCTAAATCCAGGGTATCGGATAAAAAAGTCAAACCTGTAACTATTAAAGAACCTCCTGCAGAAATTGTTACACTAAAAAATGTTGAGACCCCACCTGCTACAGAAGTAAAAAAGGCTGCTCCTAAAGTGACTAAAGAAACTAAAACAGCTGTTATTTCCAAAACAAAAAAGACAGTTAAACCTCTCGTTAAGACTGATGTTGATGAAAAGAAAGTTGTAGCTAAAAAGACGAAAAGTACAAAAAAACCAGTGGCTGCAAAAAAACCAGTAGCAAAGGCAAAAAAGCCTCCAGTAGCAAAAAAAACAGGTGGTAAAACAACGAAATAGTTTAAAAAATCTTAAAACTTTACACACATGGCACATAAGAAAGGGGCTGGAAGTTCAAGAAATGGCCGGGAATCAGAAAGTAAACGACTTGGTGTAAAATTGTATGGCGGTCAGATTGCAATTGCAGGTAATATAATTGTAAGGCAGAGAGGTACAGTCCATCATCCAGGTGAAAATGTGGGGATGGGCAAAGATCATACTCTTTTCGCCTTAAAAGATGGGAAAATTGTATTTAAGAAAAAGAGAGACAATAAATCGTACGTTTCCGTTCTTCCAGTTACGGAATAGATTTTTTCATATTTGGATATTTCATTATCTCCTCTAAACCTTTACCTTTAAGGTGAGTTTATGGGAGATTTTTTATTTATATAATGTAATACAATGTTAAATGTAAATTATATAAGGGAAAACAAAGATCTGGTCATTCAACGATTGGCATTAAAAAATTTTCATGATGTGGACATCCTGGATCATATTATTCAAATAGATAATCAAAGACGTTCGGCCCAACACGATGCAGATAAGGCGCTTGCTGAGATGAATCAGCTTTCAAAAACGATTGGTAGCCTTTTTAAAGCCGGAAAGATAATAGAAGCTGATAAAACCAAAGCCCGTACAGCGGAACTTAAAGAAATTATTAAGGAAAATACGGATAAAAATGAAGCTGCTATCCGAAAATTAAATGAACTACTTGTTCTTGTTCCTAATCTTCCTCATTCATCGGTTCCCCCAGGAAGAACCTCTGATGATAATGAGATCATTAGAGGCAATGGATTGAAGGTTTCTCTATTACCTGGCAACCTCCCGCACTGGGAATTGGGAAGAAAATATGATATTCTTGACTTTGATCTCGGAACAAAGCTTACTGGCGCAGGTTTTCCAGTATTCAAGGGGAAAGGAGCCAAATTGCAGCGTGCATTAATAAATTTTTTCCTCGATGAGAATGAAAAAGCAGGATATACAGAAATTCTTCCTCCACTTATGGTGAATGAAGATTCCGGATTTGGGACCGGTCAGTTGCCTGATAAAGAAGGACAGATGTATCATGTAACACTCGATAATTTCTATCTTATCCCTACCGCCGAAGTCCCTGTCACAAATATTTACAGGAATGTTATTCTGGACGCCAATGAATTACCTAAAAAAAATACAGCTTATACTCCTTGTTTTCGCAGAGAAGCTGGATCATATGGTAAAGATGTACGGGGATTAAACCGGGTTCATCAGTTCGATAAGGTTGAAATTGTCCAGATTCAGCATCCGGATAAATCTTACGAAAGCCTTGAAGAGATGGTTAAGCATGTTGAAAATCTTGTTATCAAACTGGAATTACCTTACAGAATAATCAAACTTTGTGGTGGAGACATGAGCTTTACATCTGCACTCACTTACGACTTTGAAGTATTTGCTGCAGCACAGGGAAAATGGCTCGAAGTTAGTTCTGTGTCCAATTTTGAAGCATATCAGGCTACTCGACTGAAACTGAGGTTTAAGGAAACAGGAGGAAAAAAAACGATCACAGCTCATACTCTTAATGGATCTGCCCTGGCCCTGCCCAGAATTGTTGCAGCCTTGCTCGAAAATAATCAGTCCCCGGAAGGTATTCATATTCCATTAGTACTTCAGCCATTTACTGGATTTAAAATAATTAACTGAGCAAAAATGGATGAAAAATCAAAAGAGATCCTATCTATTTGCAGGGATCGCTATTCTTTGTTGGATCACTGTTCCCACAGCTTTTAAGATAGGATTAAGATACCAGGATAATTTTCAACTCCTTTTTGGTGCTACCATCACAAGTCTTTTTATCCTTCTTGTGTTTATCATCATCCAGAAAAAATGGAAGCTTCTTTTTTCATTTAAAGGGAAAGATTATTTAAGCTCAGCCTTATTAGGTTTTCTAAATCCTTTCCTATATTACCTTGTCCTGTTCAAGGCATATTCAATCCTGCCAGGCCAGGTTGCTCAACCTCTTAATATGCTATGGCCCATTGTTCTTGTCCTGATTTCCATTCCATTGCTAAAACAAAAAATATCTTTTCGAAGTATTGTTGCCATGCTAATAAGCTTTATTGGAGTTATTCTTATTTCTTCAAAGGGAGGAGGAACATATTTTGACGAGAAAGATATCCCTGGCATATTATTGGCATTAAGTTCCTCTGTAATATGGGCTTTTTTCTGGATCCTAAATGTAAGGGATGGAAGGGACGAAATAGTGAAATTGTTTCTGAATTTTACATTCGCAATGATATTTCTGCTTATTTCAATTCCAATCTTCCATGAAAGTTTTCCTGCCAGAAAAGAAGCATTTATGTCCATGGCTTATGTCGGACTCTTTGAAATGGGATTTGCTTATATATCATGGCTTAAAGCGCTGCAGCTTACAGAGACTACAGATAAAATCAGTAACCTGGTCTTTATCAGCCCGTTTTTTTCATTATTTTTTATTCATTACATTGCAGGTGAAAAAATATTTCTAACCACTATTCCGGGACTAATATTGCTGGTTACAGGTATTATTATTCAAAAATTAAGATAGATTAAATGGTTTTAACAGAGAGGATAATATTGGGAATTGATCCGGGTACTAATATCATGGGTTACGGAGTCATAGAGACAAAGGATAAAGCTATTATCCTTCTGGATATGGGTATCATTGATATGCGAAAGGAGAAAAATCCATATAAGAGTTTAAAAACTATATTCAATCAGACCATTGTCCTTATAAATACTTATCATCCCGATGAGCTGGCTATTGAAGCACCTTTTTTTGGAAAAAATGTTCAAAGTATGCTTAAACTTGGCCGTGCACAAGGAGTGGCCATTTCAGCAGCATTATCAAGGGATATACCCATCTTTGAATATGCACCCCGTAAAATAAAAATGTCCATTACAGGACGAGGTAGTGCATCCAAGGAACAGGTGGCCGCTCTTTTACAAAAGATGATCCGCTTTAAAGATATTCCTAAAAACCTTGATGCCACTGATGGTGTTGCCGTGGCAGTATGTCATTATTACCAGGCCGAAACAAAAGTTTTGGGAAAGATAACAAATAACTGGAAGGATTTTATTAAGAAAAATCCTGATAGAGTCAAATGAAGAGGCGAATTAATTAAACAACTACGTGCTTACTTATTTTCAAGGCAATAGCTTTTAATTCTTCATTGCTAAGTTTCAGCTTCGGTTTCCCAAAATTAATATCTCCAAGATTATTTATTGGGATCAGATGAATATGCGCATGCGGAACTTCTAAGCCGAGAACAGCAATTCCAACACGTTTGCATGGAATAGATTGATCTATAGCCAGGGCAACTTTTTTGGCAAAAATCATCATCCCCCCTAGCAAATCATCATCTATATCAAAAATGTAATCTATTTCCTTTTTGGGTATGACAAGAGTATGACCTTTTGCCAGGGGATTTATATCAAGAAAAGCCAGGTAACGATCGTCTTCCGCAACTTTATAACAAGGAATCTCTCCATTGGCTATTCGTGTGAAAATTGTCGCCATGAATTTAATATTTAAAGTGAAATTTCAACAACCTCATATTCAACTATTCCGGAAGGTATTTTGACAATAACAATATCACCCACTTTCTTCCCGATTAATCCTCTGGCAATAGGCGTACTCACAGATATTTTCCCAGCCTTAAGATCAGCCTCTGACTCTGAAACAATCTTATATTGCATTATAGTATTATTTGCCTTATTCCTGATTTTGACCCTATTCATAATCTGTACAGAATCTGTATCAATTTTCGATTCATCAATAATTCTTGCATTTGCAATTTGTTCTTCAAGTCTTGCAATTTTCATCTCCAACATACCTTGAGCATCTTTGGCTGCATCATATTCGGCATTCTCGGAAAGATCACCCTTATCCCTGGCTTCAGCAATTTGCTTTGAAATAGCTGATCTTTCCGAAATTAGTTTTTCAAGTTCATATTTCAGTTTCTTTAAACCTTTATGTGTTATATAATATACCTTTAACATAGTTGCCTCCCTTTCAATGCATCAAAAAGAAAAAGAATTCAGGCGACCTGAACTCTTTAACAGACAAAATTAGACATTTTTTTCTACTAATAAAAAATACTTATTGGTTTATAAATTACAAAATAATCAATTATTAAATTTAATATTTTTTTCGGTCAAATATCTCAGAATATAAAAATCCCTGCCTGGGATTAAAACCAGCAATAAATTCCTCCATTTCTTCATTATAATCAACCGGAATTAATTCTTTTCCCTCCGAGAGTTTAATCTCATCATCAATATGATCAATTTCCATTTGATTCATTGCTGATATACCCTCCTCCTGCAGGATGCTATCCTGCTCTTCAGTAGTATCCCGGGCAGGTGCATAATCCTTTTTTATCATCCCAGAAGAAAATTCATTTAAAGAACCGGCTGATTCTTCAGCAACGGGAA